>CBFGMX010000250.1:0-5856 GCA_965649955.1 uncultured bacterium | reverse complement strand
CGTTTCCCCGTTTCTTTTTCACCCGAGGCGGAAGAAACACCACCCCACCGGCGTCTAAGAGCTAACAGTGTGATTCACGGGGGACCGAATGGAGCGGCGCGCGGCAATGGCTGAGCAGCTAATAAACGGACAGGTTATCGAAGCCTGCCAGCAGGGCGACCGCGACGCCTTTCAGTCCCTGTTTGAAGCTTACAAAGACAAGGTCTTCTCGATTGCGGTTTACTCGTCCGGCGGTGACCGAACGCTCGCGGAAGACGTGACGCAGCAGATCTTTTTGAAGTTGTTCACGGCCATTCGGCAGTTTCGCGGCGATTCCGAGTTTACGACCTGGCTGTACCGCCTCGTGGTCAACGCGTGTCTCGACGAACGACGCCGGCGTAGAAGATGGTTGCCGTGGGATTCGACGCAAGCGACGACGATCGCGATGAATAACGTGAGCGACAAGAAACCACAGGAACGGCAGTACGCACGGCTCGAAGTGGCGGAAGCGGTGCGCGTCGCTATCGAAGAACTCAAGCCGAAGTTTCGATTACCGATCTTGTTGAAGTACATCGAGGGGTTGTCCTACGAGGAGATTGCGGAAGTGATGGGATGTTCGAAGGGAACAGTGGCATCGCGGCTCAATCGCGGTCACAGCCAGTTGGCGAAGCGGCTGTCGCACCTGAACAATCCCGCACTGTGGGGCGAATAGAATTATGTTTTCGAAACACGTAACAAAAGATATCTCAGCTTATTGTCATGGAGAGCTTTCGAGCGAGGAGTCGAAGCGTTTTGCCGAACATATTATTTCGTGCGTCAGGTGTCGAACAAAGTTTGAACAGATCAAGGTCGGAATCAAGTTGGCCGAACAACTTCCGCAACTGAGTGCTCCTGATTCGTTGTGGCACGAGGTTGAGTCTGCACTGGGCAGGGAAGTTGGGCCATCGGCGCAGGTAGGTTCATTCCGCCGCGTGCAGTGGGCGATTGCCGCGACCATTCTCGTTGTTTTCGGTTTGGGACTTGTGTGGGTTTACAACAATCGGCGCAAGGTGACGGTTTCTCCGAAAGGATCGTGGTATGTAACGCGGCTCGATGGTATGCCACGCATTGGCTCGCAAACTGTTTCGAACCGCGGCCGGTTGTGGGTTGGCGAGTGGCTGGAAACTGATGCTGATTCACGCGCGCAGATCGCGGTCGGGACAATCGGCAACGTCGATATCGGCGAGAACACGCGCGTCAGACTGCTCGAGTCTCAACCAACCGAACACCGGCTTGAACTTGCGCGTGGAAAGTTGAGTGCGCGGATCTGGGCGCCGCCGCGATTGTTCTTCGTCGATACACCGTCGGCGGTTGCGGCTGATCTTGGTTGTGCGTACACGTTGTCGGTTGACGATAACGGCGATGGACGTTTGAGCGTGAGTTCGGGTTGGGTGGCGTTGCAGGCGAAAGACCGCGAGTCGATCGTTCCGCAGGGCGCGTCGTGTGAAACGAAGTTGGGTACGGGACCCGGCACGCCATACTTCGACGATTCGCCACTGGAATTTCAACAGGCACTCAACAAGATCGACTTCGGCAAGGATCCTTCGAACAGGACTGCGGCGCTGGAGTCGATGCTGAACCACTCGCGCCCGCGCGATACGCTTACGCTGTGGCACCTGCTGCCGCGTGTTAGTGACGCTGAGCGGGTGCGCGTTTACGAGAAAATGGAGAGCTTTGCGCCGCCGCCTGCCGGGGTTACGCGTGAAGGCGTGTTGAAGTTGGACCAGAAGATGATCGAGCAATGGCGGATCGCGCTCGAGGGAAGTTGGATTGGTGGCGGCGGCAAGGGAATTCCGAAAGGCGCGGCGGAATGGAAGTCGCTAAAGGGTTGGACCACCGATCCGTTGAAAGATGCGGTGAAGAAGTAGGTTTATGAAGGCGCGCTTACTCAAGGTAATGAAATGGGTATTGATTGTTGTCGCGTGTTTGTTTGTAATCGCGCAATTCAAACGGCCGGCCAGGACAAACCCGGCGATCGACCCCGCGCAGTCGCTCGAAGCGCACGTGCAACTCGATCCGCAGGTTGCGGCGATTCTCGAACGCTCGTGCTACGACTGTCACTCAAACAAGACGCGCTGGCCGTGGTATGCGAACGTGGCCCCTGTCTCCTGGTTCGTGATCGATCATGTGAACGAGGCCCGCCACGACCTCAACTTTTCCGAGTGGGGCAAGTACAGCAGGGACGACCAGAGAGGGCAACTCGGTCAGTTGTGCAAGCTGATTACGGACGGTTGGATGCCGCTGAGTTCTTATACTCCGCTCCATCCGGACGCGAAGTTGAGCGACGAAGACAAGAAGCTAATCTGCGATTGGGCCAGCGCCGAACGCGCGCGCATGCGCTAGAGATGACTCGTATCGTTCACCGTCAACACTCTCACAAACCCATCTGGACGTAATTCAAATCTTGTAATTCCACAGTTCGAACTGGAGATCCACACTGGCTTTAGCTCCGGCGCGTCCAGCGCCCCCATCAGATGGAGGGCCAGGATGCAGATCGTTCCGGTGTGACTGAAGACCACGATACGACCGCCAGGGTTCGCGGAGATGATATCGTCGAGCTTGTTACGCGCGCGATCGAGGAGTTGACGATAACTCTCGCCGCCCGCAAGAACATGTTCGAAGTCACGGCGGAGCAGCGCCGCGTACTCCTCGGGATGCTGCTGCGCGGCGTCTTCGAAAGTCAGGCCTTCCATCACGCCGACACTACGTTCGCGAAAAGCTTCGGTGGTGTTAATCGTCAGGCGCGTCAACGTCGCCAGCGGGCGGGCGGTTTCGACTGCACGCGCCAGATCGCTCGAATAGATCGCCGTTATCGAATCGTTTTTGAGAGCTTCGGCGGTCGCGCTCGCCTGTTTACGTCCGCGCAGTGAGAGAGGTGTTGCGGTATGCCCGCCGAATCGTCGTTCAGCGTTGCCCTGGGATTGGCCGTGCCGAATGAGCAGAACGTACGTTGGTTGAGGCATCTGGAAAAGCGGATTCTAACCAACTAACCCGGATTACACCACGACGGGATCTGCAGGGGTCTCGGCGTCTGCTTTCAACTTCTCAGCCTGGTAATGCGCCGTGAGTGCGTCGATGAACGGGTCGAGGTATCCCTCCATCACCAGGTCCAACTGATGAATCGTCAAACCGATGCGGTGATCGCTAACACGGTTCTCCTTGAAGTTGTACGTGCGGATCTTTTCCGAGCGATCGCCTGAGCCGACCATCGACCGGCGCTCGTTCGCCTGGGCCTCGTGCTGTTTCTGTTCTTCCAGTTCCTGCAAACGCGCACGCAGCACACGCATCGCTTTTTCGCGGTTCTTGATCTGCGACTTCTCGTCCTGCATCGAAACGACGACGCCGGTCGGCAAATGCGTCAAACGCACCGCGGAATACGTGGTGTTCACCGACTGGCCACCTGGTCCCGAGGAACAGAATGTATCGATCCGAAGATCCTTCGGATCGATCTTCACGTCCACGTCTTCGGCTTCAGGAAGCACGGCTACGGTGATCGCCGACGTGTGAATCCGCCCGCTCGCTTCAGTTTGCGGCACACGCTGCACGCGATGAACACCCGACTCGTGTTTCAGTCGCGAATAGACCTTGTCGCCTTCGATCAGAACGATCGCTTCCTTCAGCCCGCCGATTCCCGATTCGGACGCTTCGAGGACTTCAAACTTCCAGCGCTGCTTTTCAGCGTAACGCGAATACATCCGGACCATCTCCGCGGCGAACAGAGTTGCTTCGTCGCCGCCGGTCCCCGCCCGGATCTCGAGAATGACGTTCTTCTCGTCATTGGGATCGCTCGGGATCAGCAGCAGCTTGAGCTCGCGGTCGGCTTCGTCGAGTTTGCTTTGGAGGGTTTCGAGCTCGAGCCGGGCCATCTCACGCATCTCGTCGTCGTCCGACGTGTCGAAGAGTTCGCGCGCGCCCTCGAGTTCCGCTCTCAAACCTTTCCACTGCTGGTACTTTTGCACGACTTCGCCCAGCGTGCGGTGTTGTTTCGCCGCCTTGGCATAGGCCGACGGATTCGCAAGCAACTCGGGAGACGAGAGTTGTTGGGTCAACTCCGCGTAACGATTTTCGATTTGTTCGAGCTTATCCAACATAACAAACTCACGGCCTCATCATGACAGCGGCGCCGGCTGTGGCTCACCGGTTCGCGGCTCTAGTTTCAACGATTCCTTCAGCGCCTCGATCGCAACTTCGAGTTGCTGATCGTCCGGCTCCTGCGTGGTGATGTTCTGGAGCCACACACCAGGTTTAGTCATTATCTTGAAGAACCAACTGCTCTCTTTCTTCGCCGACAAACGGATGATCTCGTACGAGAGCCCCGCGACGAGCGGCATCAGCGCCAGTCGAATCAGAAAGTTAAGCAGCAATGAATCAAACTTGATCACTGAAAACAACACGATCGCCACCAGCATCACCACCATCAAAAAGCTCGTGCCGCAACGCGGATGCTGTCGCGGTTGCGGTCGCGCGTTATCGACGGTGAGTGGCAAACCTGCTTCCCACGTGAAGACTGTCTTGTGCTCCGCTCCGTGGTACTGAAAGACGCGCCTGATGTCCTTCAACAGCGAGAAGCTGAAGATCATGATCAGGAAAAACGTCATGCGGATCAGTCCGTCGATCAGGTTGAAACCGACTGACGGGCGAACCGGATGAAGGTACGTTCGGACAGCGGTCCATGTGCTTGAGTACCACGCCGGTTCACTTGGTGCGGCTGTTGTCGTAGTTGCCGCACCATCCGAACTCGCCGGCGGTGGCGCAGTGCTGCTGACGGCGGCAGGCGGCGCGGATGCCCAACCCGCCGCGATGAATAACGCATTCGTCAGCAGCAGCGGTGCTGCGACGAACAGAAGCACGTTGAAGATCAGCGCGAAGACGATCGAACCAGCGGCGGCCGCCGTCGTTCCTTTGGTCAACTCGTCTTTCGATTTTTGCTGTGTCGGAACCGGGAAGAGTCCCGGCACGGCGCCGGTCAATCCGGCAAAGTCGCCCTCACCTTCGATTACAGCTGGCGAGAGTGCGACCTTGACTTCCTGCGCCTCCGCTTCTTCGGCTTCGGCGAATGCGACGTTGGCGGAGTAGTTCAGCGCCTTGATTCCGAGCCCCATCGACTGGATTAGCACCGCACCGCCACGCAGGACAGGCAATTTCAGCAGCGGATATTTGTCGCTCCACTTCGGCAATGCAGCGGCTGTATTCACGATCGAACCGTCCGGTTTACGCACGGCTATGGCGTAGGCGTTGGGAGTTCGCATCATCACGCCTTCGATAACGGCCTGGCCGCCAACAATCAGATCTCGTTCCGGTGTGCTCATAAGTAAAGTCCTGGATTGGCCGGAAAACACTAACGCCGGCGTTTTGCTGGAAATCGCTCGTCCTTATGATGCAGGAGAAGCGACCGACCAAATCACGCCGGCGATTAAGAGTTGGTATGGCTAATGCTGGTTTCGCAAAACCATCGGAAAAATGGGTTCACCAAGCGGGTAGCGGCTTGGTTTACTTAGCGGTCGCGGCGCCTTCAGTCGCCGGTTTCTTGCCATAGCGCTTGTTGAACCGATCAACGCGTCCTGCGGTGTCGACCAGTTTTTGCTTGCCGGTGAAGAACGGGTGGCAAGCCGAGCAGATTTCCACGTGCAGGTCGCCTTTTTTGGTCGAGCGAGTCTTGAAGGTCTCGCCGCAAGCGCAACTAACGGTAATTTCGACGTATTCCGGATGAATTCCTGGTTTCATTTACTTCGTGTCTCCCTGGCGGGGCCTGCGCCCCTTTAACAAACAAGTCATGATAGGGGTCGGTGCGCAAAACCGTCAAGTTCGTGAGTGAAACGGCTAAGGATGACTCACTTT
>CBFGMX010000249.1:0-5890 GCA_965649955.1 uncultured bacterium | reverse complement strand
CCCACGAGAATTATTCGATTAAAGGACATGAGGAACCTTTCTTTTTTTCGGGAGATTACTAACGGCGCGATACTACTAGCCAAGCGAAAACCGGTCAAGCGAGGCTTAGTTTTATGAGATCTGCGCGCAAAGATCTATCAAAGTCTTACTATCGCGTTTGGCAAATGATTTCTGGTAGACTGTCGGCATTGTTGCACGGTTTTTGCGGAATGAAGCCTCGAGTGTACATCGAAACTTTTGGCTGCCAGATGAACGTGGCCGATTCCGAGCGCGCCGCTACCCGTTTACGCGCGAACGGCTACGATCTCTGTGACTCAGCCGACGACGCCGATGTGGTGCTGCTGAACACTTGTTCGGTGCGCGAAAAGGCGGAACGAAAGGTCTTCACGCGCATCGGTGAGATTCGCGCCACGCAGAATGGAAAGGCAGCGCCGGTAGTTGGCGTGATGGGTTGTGTGGCCCAACTCGAAGGCGACTCGATCTTCGAACACGCTCCAACCGTCAACATGGTCATCGGCACTCGCGCGACCGACCGCATCTCGTCGCTCATCGAACGCGCACGCGAAGGCGAACGCAAGATCATCGATCTCAACGAGCGAGGCGAACGCGACGCCTGGGACGTTTCTCCGGTCGAACGTCACTCGCCACACGTCGCGTTCATCCCGATCATCGAAGGCTGTAACAAGTTTTGCTCGTTCTGTATCGTGCCGTACTCACGCGGACGCGAACGCAGCCGTCCGGCGAGTGAGATCATCGCCGAAACAAAGAAGCTCCAGGCGCTTGGCTATAAAGAGATTCACCTGATCGGTCAGAACGTAAACAGCTATCGCCCGCGAGTCGAAGACGGTCTCGAAGGGTTTCCCGGCGCCACGCCTTTCTGCCGTTTGTTGCGCGCCGTCGCGGCGACGGGAATGCCGCGCATCAAGTTTACGACTTCGTTTCCGCGCGATTTTCATCCGGACATCGTATCCGCGCTCGAAGAGAACCCGAACCTTTGCGACTGGATTCATCTTCCGGTGCAGTCAGGCAGCGATCGCGTCCTGAAACTCATGCGCCGCGGCCACAAACGCGCCGACTATCTCGAACGAATTCAACGTATCAAGAGCTCCACCCGTCGTTTGGCTCTGACCAGCGACATCATCGTGGGTTTCCCCGGCGAGACTGATGACGACTTCCGGCAGACAATCGAACTCGTCGAAGAGTGTGAGTACGACGGCATTTACATCTTCAAGTACTCGCGCCGCGCCGGCACACCGGCTGCAAGCTTCGACGACGACGTGTCGGAGAAAGATAAGAAAGACAGATTCCTTGAACTGGAAAAGGTCCACCGACGAACTCAGGAAAGGATTTATCAATCATACGTCGGCCGCACGTTGAGCGTGCTGGCCGAGAAACAGAGTTCGCGATCGGAAAGCGATCTCTCCGGACATTCCACCTGCCACAAGGTCGTCAATTTCGCTGGCGATCGCAGACTGGAAGGTGAGATTGTGGACGTGTTAGTGACTGGAGCCAAGACCAATAGCCTTTACGGGCAATTGGCGGATCGGACAGCAGTAGTGTAAGGGGTACGTATGGAAATCGAAGTAAAGATCCGAGCATTGATGATGGATCCCAACAGCGGAACTCCGATTATCATTCTCAAAGATGTACAGAGCGACACGATGCTGCCGATCTGGGTGGGTGCTTACGAAGCAAATGCCATCGCGTTGGAGATCGAGAAAATTGCGCCGCCCCGGCCCATGACTCACGACCTGCTGCGAAATCTGATCGTCCAGCTTGGAGTGCAGGTTGAAAGAGTGGTGGTGACGAGCCTGCGTGACAATACGTTTTTCGCGGTGATCGAGATGCGAAACAGTGAAGGGAACCGGATGGTGCTCGATTCGCGCCCGTCCGATGCGATCGCCCTGGCTTTGCGCGCTGATTGTCCGATCTTCGTCGACATGGAAGTGATCAAAGCGTCGCGTAATACCTTACCTACCGAAGAAACAGAGGAAAGCGAGATCAGTTCGTCTGAAGAGGAATGGCCTGACGTCATCGGAGAAGCCGGCGACCTTCCGATGTAATCGGGCAATGTAGTTTTATGGACCACTGGAGCGCGAGTTTGCCACTGTGCAGCGAATGGTAATCGCCATCGCCAATCAAAAAGGTGGGGTAGGGAAGACCACTACCGCCATCAATTTAGCCGCCGCCTTCGCCCGCAAGGGAAAACGTGTCCTGCTTCTCGACCTCGATCCCCAAGCCAACAGCTCAATATCGTTTCTCGATCCCGTTAGTGTCGATCGATCCGTTTACGAACTGATGACCGACGGCATGGCGCCGGTTGAAGATTCGGTTTACGCGACTCCGGTGCAGAACCTCGACGTCGTTCCCGCCCGGATCAACCTGGCGAAGCTGGAGTCGAAGCTCGTCGGCGATTTCGACGCGCCGTTTCGTCTGAAAGATCGCCTCGAGCCGTTTAAGCAGCATTATGAAGTGATCGTGATCGACACGCCGCCGACGTTGGGTCTGATCACCGTCAACGCTCTTGTCGCTGCGTCGCACGTTTTGATTCCGATCCAATCGTCGTACTTCGCGCTCGAAGGCACCGACGATCTGCTCGAAACGATTGAGAAGGTCAAAGCCAGGCCGAATCCGAACCTGGAACTGCTGGGCGTGCTCGTTACGTTGCACGATAAACGCACGACGCTGGCACGCGAGGTCCACGAGCAGATTCGCAACGTGTTTGGTCCAAAGTTATTCGAGACAGTGATCACGAAGAGCGTGCGGTTGGAGGAGTCGCCGGCGTACAAGGAGTCGATCTTTAGTTTTGCGCCCAATTCGTCCGGAGCAATTGAGTACGGAAAACTTTGTGAAGAGGTAATCAGCCGTGTCTAAAAGGGGACTCCCGACAGGACTGCAAATGCGCCACGATGCGCATTACGTCGAAGAACTTTCACAGCACCGGCCGCAGCAGATTGGCCGGATGATACCTGTGGACAAGTTGGACCCGAACCCCGAGCAGCCGCGCACCGAGTTTGGCGACCTGACGGAGTTGACGGCGTCGATCGCCGAGAAAGGCGTACTCGAGCCGCTTCTCGTCAAGCCGAACCGACTCACCGGACGCTGGATGATCATCGCCGGCGAGCGTCGCTGGCGTTCGGCGCAAAGGGCGGGTTTGAAGGAAGTTCCCTGCGTCGAGATGGAAGTGGATGCAGGCACGGTCGCTGAGATTGCGTTGATCGAGAACATGCAGCGCAAGGACTTGACCGTTTGGGAGGAAGCTGACGGGCTGCTGGCGCTGTGCGAAAAGTTCGGTTACACGCACGACGACGTGGCGCGGAAAGTCGGCAAGAGTAGGACCACCGTAACCGAGGCTCTGGCGATCGCGAAGATTCCTGAAGACGTGCGCGAGGTGTGTCGCGCGGCCGAGATCAGCGCCAAGTCGTCACTGCTTCAGATCGTTCGTCAACCCGACGACGAATCGATGCGCCGGTTTGCACAGCAAATGGCCTCACAGGGTTTGAAACGTAACGATGCAAGGGAAGCGCGTCGACAGGAAATGGGACCGCGCGTAGTTCCGGAGTCGAAACCTTACGCGTTCAAATATGCTTCACCGGAAGGTGATTTCAATGTCGAAGTTCGATTCAAGGCGGCGCAAGTGAGTGATGCGGAAGTGGCGTTAATTCTGCGCGCCGTTGCTGACGAGATCGACGACGAACCCGCGAGCGTTTGATACACGATTGTATACGGAAGCGGAGACTGCGAAGAAGCGGGAATCTTTTCCACGTCACCCGTCTCCCCGTCCCCGCATCACCCCGTCACCTCTTACTTTGACGCGAGGCCTTTCTTTTTCTCAGACGCAGCACGCTTCTGCAACGACTTGGCCCAACGTTCGAACGTAGGCTGAAGCGGCTTGAATAGCCGGGCGCGGAAGCTGTGCTTTCTTTCGTTCCACTGCTTCAACTGTTTCTCCGTGTACATTCGAATCGCCGGCTCGAGCTGTGTTTTCTTGAGCGAGTGACGGAGAGTCAAGTGATAGTGCTGGCCCACCAGCGAAAACACGAGAGCGACGAGATTGCTTTTGAACGAAAGCCGCGGCACGATGCGTTTGTGAAACGGCTTATTGGCGGGCAGTAAGACGTTGACGGCGATCTCGAACCACGGTCCTTTTGGTCCCTGCCGCGGGTGGTAGAGACCGGGTAGTTCAGTGGCCTGAAAAGGTCCTTTGATGCGCGGGTCGGTGATGTAAGGCACCAGCCTGATGCGCTCGATCCCGCGTGTGTGCTCACGCGGCAGACTGTCGAACGCGTCCTCGATCTGCTCTACCGCGCCTTTCGGCAGTTTTCCCTCGTACTGGTTCTCGATGCGTATCGCCACAATTATCGCTTCCTGTATGTAGATGAATAAGCTGCGTGTTCAGAAGTGAGCCACTCTAACATTTCCTGAATTGGTCTTCAAAAACGGCTTGACGGGTTCCAGGAACGAACATTCGCTGGGTCTGATGCGGATGTGTTCTAGCGTGAGATTGGATTCTTCAGGCGACGCAGCTTTCGCACCATCATTTCAGCCGGGTCGATGATTGCTTTCTTAATCGAGCGGACAAGCTGTTTCTCGCTTCGGTATACGACCGTAGGCAAGACCCAGAAGTACTTCCTTTGCAACGACGAAAACATTGAAAAGGGACGCTCACCTCTGACGATAGGGACAAACGGCACCGCAACATCGGGCACGATCGCGTGCGACTCGAGTGGGACCGACCGTGGCGCGGTGAGATCAGCTATCACGAAGCGCGACAAAGTGGCCAGTGTCGTCACCGTTTCGATGAGATCCCGATCGCGCCCCTGCTCGAAGTCGAACTTGATCGGCGCGTATTCGTGCTTCGGAAGTTCGTCCTTGAGTGCATCGAGCACGAGGCCTTGTTCTCCTTCGAAACGACCGAGCAACAATACAAGTCGCCGCGAAGCCAGCCGTAGGATCTCGCCGATCTTTTCATTGTTAGCCAACATCTCGATTACGTGGGCACACTCGATATTGTCGACAGGCAGGCTCTGGCCCGGTTTCCGCAGATCTCGGATAGTGTAATCGTTAGGATCAAGATCGCGGCCGACAACCACATTACTGCGATGATTTGCATCGTCTGTATTTTTGAGGTCCCACGCGCCGACTCCCCAGACCGTTGATCCGGCAAGCTTAACGTTGTGCAAGTCAGCACGGTTCAGCAGGCATTCGATCATGACTGCTTCGCGAAGATCCGCCCCAGACAAATTAGCATCGACTAGTAGCGACGCCTCGATGATTGCCTGGTTCAACCTGGCATTACGCAGCGACGCGTGTGAGAGATCCGTGTGCCGCATGTGTACAGATCGCAAATCGGCGCCAGCCAGATTGCACAGCCGGAGCTGACTTCCCGAAAGATCGCCGCCGTTTAGCCGAATTCGATTGAGGTTGAGGCCACGCATGTCTAAACCGGTGAGTTTCGCGCCGCGCAGGTCTGGGCGGATGTTGGAGTGTCGTTGTCGCCACTGGTTCCAGGGGTTTCGTAGGGTCGGGGAACTAATCGATGAGAGCAGTCGATTAAGATGTGGGAGCTTGCCGACGAAGCCCGAAGGGTTAAAGCGCTTAACGGCAAATTCGCGCTCCTCGGCAATCCTCGTGAGCTCGTCAAGCTCAAACGCAAGACTACGGGACCACTGTTTTGCGTCGACACGTCTGCGGAGGGCTGCCGACCGGCGCCGTACGCGAAGTGATTTTGAAACCAGGTCTTGCTGCCACTCGGGCAAGCCCAGCGTGCGCGCTGTGGTGGCGAGAGAGCGGGCACCAGACTCGATCTCCCGTAGAAGACGGCGTCCCCTCGGTGAATTCCAGATCATGCTTGCTACCGGTTTGTGAGAAGGCTAAGGATTCTACTCCG
>CBFGMX010000248.1:0-5902 GCA_965649955.1 uncultured bacterium | reverse complement strand
GCTCCAGGCTCACTAGAAGCTCCAGGCTCACTAGAAGCTTCCAGACGCACCAGAAGCTCTAAACGCACTGGAAGCACTAGACGCACACTAGAACCACCAAAGGCACAAGAACGCAGAAGAGTTGCCCCACTCTTCCTTATGCCTCTTGTGTCTCTTGTGCCTCTTTGTGGCTAAGGTCTAAGGCTAGTGCCTCTTTGTGGCTAAGGTCGGATGCTTGTGTCCGCCGTGCCTCGCGCGAGGTTACGCGCTTTCGGTAACACGTCGACTGCTTTCGCCACCTGCGGATCGTCCGTGGTGATGAAGACGCGATCGCCAAGCACACGCCCATGGGCCGCAGTGACGATATTGAACCGCAGTTCGAGTTCGACAAAAGAACGGTAGCGGTCGACCATGGCCGGCGTGATCTTGTAAGCCGGATCCCGATCGACGAAATCGCGAAACGCCCGGAAGATTCCATCCGTAATGCGGTACTCTTCAGGCTTCAGATCGTGATCGAACACGATGCCGCGGGCGATCTTGCTCGACTCGAGACCGGCGACGCGTCCATTCACCAGTTCTCGCACAAAAGAGAAGATCGGGGTCAACATGCGGCGCTGCGTCAGGTTCACAGTTCGTGGTCCAACGCTTTCGTCAGGCATGATGCCGCCGCCACCGTAAACAGCGCGCCCAGTGTCGGTCTTTTTCTCGGGACCGGACGGCTTCGCGGGCTCGCGGTTCGGATCGCGGGCAATGCCGGCGCCGTGTGTGTAATAGTCGTAGAAACCGCCGTTCGAGTAGTCGCGCTGAATCAGCCGGCCCGAAGGTGTGAAGTACTTGGCGGACGTGAGCGTCAGGCCCGCGCCGTATTCGAGCGGAATGATGCTCTGGACCAAACCTTTTCCGAAGCTTGTCTGTCCCACAATCAACGCGCGATCGTGGTCCTGCATGGCGCCCGCAACGATCTCCGATGCCGACGCCGTGTGTTCGTTTATCAGGATGACGAGTGGCGTCATGTCGGGCGCCGGGTTTTTGGAGTCGAACGTGTTGTCGCGATAACCGTTCCGCCCTTTTTGGGTCAGAATACGCTGCCCGCTGGGGAGAAATACCTCCGCCACGTGAATCGCCTGATCCAAAAATCCGCCTGGGTTGTTGCGCAGATCGAGCACCAGCGACTTCATTCCCTTCGTGTGCAAACGATCGAGCGCGTCAACCAATTCGTCCGTGGTGGTGTAGTTGAACCCGCGCGTCATATCGATGTAACCGACGGCCGGTCGCAATAAGTAAGCATCGGGTATAGACGGCTGCGGCACTGCGTCGCGGACGATCTCGACTTTTTCGAGCCGTTTGGTCGCAGCGCGTTCGAGCGTCAACTTCACGGTGGAGCCACGCGGCCCACGAATCTTGTCGCGAACTTCCACCGACGACTTACCGCTCATATTCACGCCGTCAACCTCGACGATCCGATCGCCATAGCGCAAACCAGCCCTGCTCGCGGGCGAGCCGTCGAACGTGGCGGTGATATACGTGTCAGCTTGGTCTTTGTAGATGTAGTTCTGAATCGAAGCACCAATGCCGAAGTACTCCGAACGCTGGTCCGTCTTTAGCTCTTCAAACTCTTCGCGGTCGTAATAGTTGGAATGCGGATCGAGCGACCGCAGCATGCCGAGGATCGACGACTTGTAGACATCGTTGTAGTTGAGCTTCCTGCCGTCGATGTACTGTTCCTGAATCATCTTCAGGGCTTCGTCGAAGTCGCGCTGAATTGAAGCAATTTTGGGATCGATCGGCCTCGGCTTGCGATTCGGAGTGCGGCCGTCCAGAACACCTGGCCTTTGTGCAAAGACAAGAGCCGGCGCGATAAGCGAAAAAATCAACAGTATGACAGCTAATGGAGCCGGAATTCGTTTCATGAGACCTCGACGTTTACCATCCAAAACTTCGTTTTGCACTATAACGGATGCGGCATGGAGCGGCAAGGTTGTGACTTGCTTGACGGGTGTTTCCCGCGCTCCGTAGAATGAACTTCCACATGAAGACAATCGTAAGAACGGACGGTAAGAATTCGGAGTCACCAAAGGAGTCTTTACGAAATGAGCAGTCCGTATCATAAGGAAGAGCAGCCTATTCCGGAACGAGTAGACGATCTAATGCTGCGCGACGATGATCTTGATTCCAGTAACGATGAGAGTAACCGAGCCGCATCGTCAGTTCGCGATATTGCTTCGCGCATTCCTGAATCGTTAAGCGCCATTGGGCGCGACATCAGTAGGACCATCGAGAAGGCCATCTCGGCAAAAGACGATTACGTGGTCGCCGTGAAGGTCTCTCCGGAGTCGCAGGAAAAACTCGAGGCCCTGGTCCAGGCCGGTGTTTTTCGCAACCGCGCGGAAGCCGCGGGCTTTTTGATTGAAGAAGGAATCAAGACGCAGTCAGCCCTGTTTGAACGCGTCAGACAAAAACTAGCGGAGATTGAGCGACTGCGCGCCGAACTACGCGGGCTGATAGCCGACAAGACGATTTAAAACTCCGGTAAACGGCGCTCCGATCTATCGCGCCCTTGATCGCGCGCCGGATGGAATTTAACTTCCCCCCAAAGCAGTGCTTTACCATTCCTCTCGTTTGGTAAAGCACGCCTTTGTTTTCAGCAGAGAAAGCACCTCGTGGCAGAAACATTTCAACTACCACCTACTCCGATCGAAGAGTTTAAGCTGGCCAACGGTCTGCGCGTCGTCTTCAGCCCTGACCACGCTATTCCCGTCGTCTCAATAGCCGTCTATTACGACGTCGGTTCGCGCAACGAACGTGAAGGCCGCACCGGTTTTGCTCACCTGTTTGAACACATGATGTTCCAGGGATCGGAGAACGTTCCCAAAGCCGCTCATTTCCAGTACATCTTCAACGCCGGCGGCACGATGAATGGGACCACCTCGACCGAACGGACCAACTACTTTGAAACTCTGCCGTCAAACTACCTGCCGCTCGCGCTCTGGCTCGAGAGCGACCGCATGCGCTCGTTGAAAGTCACGCAGGAAAACCTCGACAACCAACGCAGTGCGGTCCAGGAAGAAAAACGACTGCGGTACGACAATCAACCGTACGTCACCGCGTTCCTGCGAATGAACGAACTGATATTCGTCAACCCCGCGAACGCCCACTCCACGATCGGTTCGATGGAAGATCTCGACGCCGCTACGATCGACGACGTGCGCGAGTTTTTCCGCATCTACTACGCGCCCAATAACGCGGTGCTGTCGATCGTCGGAGACTTCGAGAACGATGAAGCGCGCGCACTCGTGGAGAAGTACTTCGCCGGCATACCGGCCCAATCCATGCCGCCCGATGTTGATGTCTCAGAACCGGAACACGTCGCGATTCGCGATGAGAGGTTCCCCGATCCGCTGGCGCCGGCGCCGGCGTTTGTTCTCGGCTGGAAGGTTCCTGCGCGCCGCACCAAAGAGTTTTACGCGCTTTCCCTTGCCGGCACGCTGCTGTTTGAAGGCGACAGTTCGCGGCTATATCAAAAGCTGGTCAAGGGCGACGAGTCGGTGATCTCGATCGAGGGTGGCCTCGACGAACGCCGTGGTCCATCGGCGTTGTACATCTTCGCCCTGCCCAAGCCGGGTGAAGACCCGAACGTCATTCGACAACAGATCTTTCAGGAGATCAACCGCATCGCCGTTGATGGTCCATCGGATGAGGAGATGGAAAAACTGCGCAACTCGCTTTGCAACGACGCAGTACGCGGGCGCCAGTCAACCATGTATCGTGCGCAACGTCTCGCGGAGTTTGCGCTGTACGATTCCGATCCACGCCTGATTGACGGCGAGTTGGACCACTATCTCAGTATCACTGCTGCAGATATCAAGAATGCGGTTGCTCGTCACGTCGACGTTGAAAACCGCGTCGTGCTCGACATTGTCCCCGCCGCTGCGGAAGACAGTGATGCCGTTGCTGCTTCGCCACATCCTCCCGGCGATCGGCATCAACCGGCCGCGCCTTCACCGCAAATACCTGACATACCTTCTCCCGAACCAGAGTCGCCCTTGAACGTGGACGTTTCGCAGATAAAACCGGCGGTCCCCGTTGAACAACCCAGCGACCCGGCTGACGTTCCGCCGCAAACAAAACCTGGATCCGGACCGTTACACCCGTAGGTAAAGATGATTCAGCCAGAAACCTTTCGTAGCCAGCCACCGGCGCCGCTACAACCACACCCGATTACTATTCCTGCCTCCCGCGAGGTGGTGCTGTCCAATGGTCTGACTCTCGTGGTCGTCGAAGACCGCCGGCTGCCGCTGGTTAGTTACCGTTTGGCATTTCGCGTCGGAGGCGCTTTCGACCCGCCGGGACTTCCCGGCCTGACGGATCTGCTCGCCGGACTCTTGCCGGAAGGTACAGAGTCAAAAACGAGTCGCGAAATCGCGGATGAAGTGGCGCGCATGGGCGCGAGTTTGTCGGCGGGAGCAAACTCCGATTACACCATAGTCGCTGCGTCGGCACTGTCGCAGTTCAACGATCGCATACTCGAGTTGATGGCTGACGTTGTGCTGCACCCGTCATTTCCCGAGAACGAAGTTGAGTTAGCGAAACGGAATACGAAGGAGAGCTTGCGACAACAGCGGGCGCAGCCTTCGTTTCTTGCCAGCGAGATGGTTTCGCGAGTGATGTTTGGCGATCATCCGTATTCGGTCGTTGCACCAACACCGGAATCGATCGATCGATCCTCGCGCGACGAGTTCGTCAATTTTCATCGCAGTAAATACGTTCCTAACAATGCCGTTTTTATCATCGTCGGCGACGTTCACTACGAGGACATCGTGCGTCGCGTCGAATCCCTGCTCTCTACCTGGGAACGAGGAGAAGAGCTGGTTACGAATTTCCCTGCGCCCCCCGTCAGGACGAAAAAGACCGCATACCTCATCGATCGTCACGGGTCGGCGCAATCAAACATCGTGATAGCGAACAGCGGCATTACGAGGACCAGTCCCGATTACTTTCCGATGCTGTTGATGCACACGGTGCTGGGCGCCAATGCGTCGTCGCGTTTGTTTATGAATCTGCGCGAGGAAAAGGGTTACACCTACGGCGCATATACAAATCTGGACGCACGCCGTACCGCCGGCACATTTCGCGCTACCGCCGAGGTGCGAACGCCTGTGACCGGCGATTCGCTGAAAGAATTTTTTTACGAGTTGAATCGAATCCGCAACGATCGTGTTTCCGAGAAGGAGATCGCCGACGCGAAGTCGTATTTAACCGGCGTGTTTCCGATTCGCCTGGAAACACAGGAAGGACTGACAGATCAACTGGTCCAAATCAAGATGCTGCGATTGCAGGACGACTATTTGCAGGTCTATCGCGATCGTGTGCAGGCGGTCACGCTCGAGGAGATTCAGCGAGTCGCGCAGAAGTACGTCAAACCTGACGAAGCCGCGTTGATCGTGGTCGGCGATGGCTCGGCGGTGTTGGACCAGATCAGGCCGTACTGCGAAGACATCGAGATCTACAACACGTCCGGCAAGCTAAAGCCCGTCGATGGATCCGTTGCGACTGATCCTGTTGGTTCGTGGTTGATCGAGTTGGAGACACCGCTCGGTCAGAACATTCCGGCGACGCTGACGATTTCACGCGACGGCGAAAACTTCAGCGGCCGGTTTAGCTCGGAACTAGGTGAAGCCGACCTCGGGGCAATTCAGATACACGATAATTCGTTTCGCGCGTCCACATCGGTAGAGATGGATGGTCACTCTGTACCGGTTGAGATTTCGGGAAACTTCGAGGGTGATCACGCGGAAGGAATGCTGACCCTGCAAGACTCGCCTGCAATCCCCTTCGCCGGGAGCAAAGAGTAACCACAAAGAGCCACAAGGACCGCTCAGCCACAAAGAAGCACAAGAACCGCTCAACCACAAAGAGGCACAAG
>CBFGMX010000247.1:0-5914 GCA_965649955.1 uncultured bacterium | reverse complement strand
GACGTTTTCTGCAAAGCTGTTACGGGATAATGACAACCCCACCCTCTTCAGGGACCAGTTGCGGTAACGGCAGGCCGTCGTTGCAATTGATGCCGGGGTTCCTGACAAAGAGCGGTGTAATTCGGTCGACGAAAAATGGGATCGGCGAAATCGCACCGTCGATTGCGCCGAAGACGACATTCGAGTTTTTCGGAAAGTCCGGATCGTCACTCTCAACGACCTTGCCCGACATGGTCACCTCGCTCCCGATAATCTTTACACAGTTAAGTCTCACGCTTACCTGCGTTTGCGATCCCAGGTAGTCGAATTGCGCGGTTCCTTTGCCGCTGGTGGTCCCGGCGTTAACCGTAGCGTTGAACGAGAAGGCTACCTCTTCGAGGTGAAAGAATGAGCCTGAGCCGAAAGCAGTCGAGGCATCCGCGGCGGCCGCTGCTGATGGTCCAGAGGTTGTCACTAACGTTGCAAGTAAGAACACAGCGAGGAGCGTGAAGACTATCTTAGTATTCATAGGTTCTCCCACAGTGTAAGGGTCGAGGACGTGCTATGGCCCCGAGTAAGTACGAAATTGCGCTGGACTGAGCGCCTAGATTCAGGAGCCAGCGTGTGAGTTGTGCTTGACGCAAGCGCACACTATTCCAAAGTGACGCTTGCGTCAAGAAAGGAATGGTTAAACCGGGAAACCCGGATCAACAGTTCACGTAGCCGAGTAGCCAGAAGACTATGATGAAAATCAGGATCGTTGAGATACATCCGCCGCCAAACTTCCATGCCGCCGCGCCTGCTAGTATGCCTCTAAGTGGACCTTCCATGTAAAACCCTCCGTTGCTCGATATCAGAACAGCAAAAACTGGTCGCGGTCCAATTCGGCAATACGAGTGCCAACCGGCTTCACTTGCGTCTCAGAAACTTCACCAGAGCACGCTCGGCCTTGTGTAATCCGTGACCACGAAACGTGACGAGATCGTCGAGACTTGTCGAACAAGCATCGATGATTCGTCCTTTCTCAAACGAATGAATAATCTCTGGACAGACGTATGAACTGCGACATACCGCGGGCGTGTTACCCAGCACTTCAGCGGTTTCTTTGATCGCCGCGACGACCCGTTTCTTGATCGCGCTCGCACTCGCAGGCAGCGCCACATCATTCCCGTCACGCGCGAGTGCGCAGGCGCAAACCAACGTCCCGGCCCACGTGCGAAAGTCTTTCGCACTGAAGCTCTCGCCCATCACTTCTTTGATGTACTCGTTGATATGCCGGCGCGTCACAGGCACCGGTTCGCCGTTTCCGTTTATGAATTTGAAAACATTGTAGCCGGGCAGCTTCAGCGTGGCCCGAATCACTCGCGCCACTTGCCGGTCGCGAAGTTGCCGCTGCTGCCGCACACCTGATTTACCCGGAAAATCAAACTCGATCAGATCGCCTTTCACCGTCACGTGTTTGCGGCGCAACGTCGCGATGCCGTAACTGCCATGCTCACTGGCATAGACCTCGCTTCCGGGCCGCATATAGCAGGTCGAGAGAATTCGCAAAACAGCCGCGAGCACCCGTTCACGTCCCAAACCCGGTTGGCGCAAGTGCCTCCTGATCGTGGCGCGCATCTTTGGCAGGGCCTGCGCAAACTTCGTGATCCGCTGAAACTTGCGCAGCTCCTGAACGCGCGTGTGATCTTCGTGATACAGGTACTGCCAACGGCCTGCGGCATCGCGGCCGACTGCCTGCACTCGTCCTTTAGCCCCCGGATTGATCGCGACGTCGACCCAGGCCGGCGGGATCTTGAGGTTCTCGATACGTTCTAGGTCTGCTTTGGTCAGACGACCGTTTTGCGACTCGTAGCGGAACCCGCGCTTCGGATTGCCGAGTCGTCGTATACCGATATTTTGCAGACGTTCGAGTTTAGTCATGCGGGGCTGAGTTCCTCTCGAAAAACCCGGAACGAAATTTGTTTACGCATTTGGGTGTGTGTACAGATTGATGTGTAAGGAACAGTCGGGAAGATGATGTTGAGTAACAAGCGCAACCGTCCTAATGAAGGTCTGAATAACGCACGCACGGGTCATCACGTCATGTGCTCGTGGTGCGGTGCAATCATCAGATCCAACGCCCAGGAGAACGAAGAGCAGATGTGTTTGATTTGTCATGCGCGAATGCTCAACGACTATTTCCAAAGAGTTAAAAGAGTGAGCGACGAGAGGCGCGCCTCTCGCCGCTTTTGAACGAAATCACCTCCGAATGATTCCACCGTAACCTCGTAGTTATCGTTTCTGATCGCCGCGATCGCCCTGGCCGGGCGGCACCTTCGTCTTCGCCTGTTGCTTACGATCATTTGTCAGCGAGCGGCCGACGTCCGCAACATCCTTGAACTGTCCGCTGTCGTCGCGTCTGACGAAACGTTTGTCCTTGCCGGTATCAATCAATTCCCGATGACTCTTTGTCGCCTTTTTAGGCATCTGTCGATCCTCCTCGAGTGTAGGTTTCCTGTACAGCCAACCGTCGGGGTTGTTTAGTTCCGAAGCATCCGGAACGCTGAATTCGACACGTTGTTGCTACTGCGCAAGCGTGATGCCACCGCTAATTGCTAGTGACAATTGCGTTTGAACTGTGTCGGACCGATGGCCAATCGTTGTGGGACGCGATTTGCTCAATAACGGAGCCGAGTACAAGGAGGGGTCGAATTATGCCAAGAGGAGACAAGTCGAGTTACACCGATAAACAGAAACGGAAGGCGGAGCACATCGCCGAGGGATACGAAGACAAAGGCGTCTCGAAGAAAGAGGCCAAGAGCCGAGCGTGGGCGACCGTCAACAAAGAGTCAGGCGGCGGAAAGAAGAGTGGCAGCGGCCGTGGCAAGACGGAGAACCGCAGCGCATCGCGCAAAGGTGGAAAGAAGGGCGGCAGCAAGAAACGCTAGACAGACAACAGCAAGGACGGAGTAATGGCTGAAATCGGAAAGTTGGAACAACCGATGTCGCCGATGCCGCCGCAACATCAGCCCAAGCCGGGCGTTGAAGCGGAGCTCGAGCCGCGACCTAATTACCTGGCGCCACTCTACAAGGGCGCCGAAAAACTGAAAGACAAAGTTGCACTGATTACTGGCGGCGATTCAGGCATCGGCCGCGCGGTTGCCGTGCTGTTTGCCCGCGAAGGCGCTGACGTCGCGTTCACGTTTCTAAAGGAAGAGAAACGCGATGCGGACGAAACCAAGCGTGCTATCGAAGCGGAAGGGCAGCGCGCAATCGCCCTCGAAGGTGACCTGACGGATCCCAAATTCTGCAAGGACGTGGTGAAGCGAACCGTTGACGAATTTGGCAAGTTGGACATTCTCGTCAACAACGCCGCATTTCAACAGCATCAGGAAGGGATCGACAAGGTCACCGAGGAACAGTGGGACCACACGTTCAAGACCAACATTTACGCCTACTTTTACATGACGAAAGCGGCGTTGCCGCACATGCGTGAGGGTAGTGCGATCGTCAACACGGGATCGATTACGGGTCTCGAAGGCAGCAAACAGCTGCTCGACTATTCGTCGACTAAAGGCGCAATCCACGCGTTCACAAAATCTCTGGCCCAGAACCTCGTCGAGAAGGGCATTCGCGTCAACTGCGTCGCGCCGGGACCGGTGTGGACGCCGCTGAATCCTTCCGACAAGAAGCCTGAAGACGTGGCGAAGTTTGGTGCGGACACGCCGATGAAACGACCGGCGCAGCCGGAAGAGATTGCACCGGCGTTTGTTTATTTCGCTTCGGAGATCGATTCGAGTTACGTGACAGGAGAAGTTTTGACGTTGCTCGGCGGTGAAACAACAGCCGGGTAGTTTCTGATTGTGGAACTAGTTATCAAATCAACCTGGAGGAAAAGAAATGGCAGACAATGGTAGTGGAAGCACCGGAGTGGTGGCAGTTCTCGTGATCTTCGTGATCATCGTGGTCGCTGCGCTGTTCGTGTTTGGTGGCCGGTTCTTACGTGGCGGCGACACGAAGAAGGTAGACGTCAACATTTCAGCTCCGGCTCCATCAAAGTAGCTACGGTACATAACGCGGCGGATGGAGTCAGTGCCTTGACTCCATCCCACTTCTTTTTAAAACGAGTCGCATGAAAGACGATTCGCAGGCGAACAACTCTATCTGGATGGCGACGGCTGACACGCCGTCACAACCTCGTCTCCTGGAGAATATCCGTACCGACGTGTGCATCATCGGCGCGGGAATCGCCGGTTTGACGACGGCGTATTTGCTGGCGCAGGAAGGCCGGTCCGTAGTCGTTCTCGACGATGGTCCGATTGGTGGCGGCATGACCGGCCGCACGACCGCTCACCTGACAAACGCCTTCGACGATCGCTATTTCGAGGTCGAAAAGCTGCACGGTGAGGATGGCGCGCGTTTGACCGCAAGAAGTCACACGAGGGCGATCGACAAAGTTGAGGAGATTGTTCGCGAGGAACAGATCGACTGTGGTTTCGAACGAGTGGATGGTTTTCTTTTCGCAGTCGCACCCGACACAGAGAAACTGCTCGATGACGAATTGGCGGCCACGCATCGAGCGGGGCTGCTGGAGGTCGAGAAGGTCGATCGCGCGCCCATCGATTCTTTTGACACTGGTCCGGCGCTTCGTTATCCGCGGCAAGCCCAGTTTCACCCACTCACGTATCTGAGCGGACTGACGCGAGCAATCCGCCGCGACGGAGGCCGTCTGTTCGGTGAAACACACGCCACGACCATCGAAGGTGGTGAGAACGCGCACGTCGAAACGAGTCGTGGGCCGGTTGTGACTTGCGAGGTCATCGTCGTCGCGACAAATACTCCCGTCAACGACCGCGTCGCGATCCATACGAAACAGGCGCCGTACGTAACTTACGTAATCGGCGCGTCTATTCCAAAAGGATCCGTCAGGCGCGCTTTGTACTGGGACACGCTCGATCCGTATCACTACATTCGCGTTCAAAGCTACAAAGATCGCGACATTCTGATAGTCGGCGGTGAAGATCACAAAACCGGGCAAGCCGACGATTGCGCCGATCGCTTCGCCAGGCTCGAGCAATGGACGCGCGAACGTTTTCCGCAGGCCGGCGAAATCGAGTTTCGTTGGTCCGGCCAGGTGATGGAACCGGCTGATTATCTCGCGTTCATCGGCCGTAATCCGCTCGATTCCGACAACGTTTTCATCGCCACGGGCGACTCCGGTCAGGGAATGACGCACGGGACCATCGCCGGCATTCTGCTTACGGATCTAATCCAGGGACGAAAGAACCGTTGGGAAGATCTTTACAGCCCGTCGCGCGTCACGCTGCGCGCGCTTTCGGAATACGCAGGCGAGAACATCAATGTGGCCGGGCAGTTTGCGGACTACGTCACCGCCGGCGATATCAAGTCAGTCGATGAGTTGACGCCCGGTCAGGGCGCGGTTATGCGGGAAGGACTCTCGAAAATAGCGGTTTATCGCGATGAAAGCGGAAGACTTCACAGACGTTCAGCCGTCTGCCCGCACCTGGGGTGCGTAGTTGCATGGAACGCATGCGAAAGGACGTGGGATTGTCCCTGCCACGGTTCCAAATATACTGCGGAAGGCCGGGTCTATAACGGCCCGGCCAACACAGATCTAGCTGAATTGGATTAACGGGTCGGGTTTAAACTGCTCTGCGACCGGTAACCAGGTTAATAATTAGCACCACGACGGCTACAACCAAAAGCAGGTGAATCAGGCTGCCGCCGACATTCGAGAGCAAGCCGATGAGCCACAAGACCAGTAGGATCACTAAAATCGTCCACAGCATGATCGAATCTCCTTCGTTGATTTCCCTGTTAAGGGAGCAACGTTCATGCCGCGCAAAAACCTCATATCGCGCCGCTTGAGTGCATCACAACGATTCGCTTTTCAGATCCCGGCTCAGCGAATGTTTGAAATCCAGCCACAAAA
>CBFGMX010000246.1:0-5949 GCA_965649955.1 uncultured bacterium | reverse complement strand
AGGACTTGCCTTCGGCCGGCGCCGGTGAGACGCCGATCGTTGGACTCGCGCCGGCCGTGAGTGGAGCCATCTTTGAAGCAACGGGGCAAAGACTCCGATCGCTGCCACTTGCCCCGAGCCTGAGTTAGTTGGGAGTCAGCACTCACACACGGCAATTCCTCCGTTGTGTATTTCGCTAACTCGCCTGCGTTAAGTTGCTGTACGCCTGCCGGATGATGTTTACGATGTTCTCAGGTTCGACGGCGTAACGGCGAAAATCGAACGTCGTAACCGGCGCAACGCCGAGCCCGGATGACGTCAAAAAGATCTCGTCCGCCTCCACGAGATCAGCCATTTCATAAACACCTTCGACCAGTGGAACGAAATGTTTGCCGGCGATATCGATTACGCACTCGCGCGTGATGCCCGCCAGCGCGCCGGTGCTCAACGCCGGCGTATGGACCGTACCATTCTTGGCCCAAAAGATGTTTGCGGTCGTCGCCGAGACGATCTCGCCGCGTTCATTCAACACGACAGCTTCATCGAAATCGCGGCTGCGCGCCTCTTCCTTCGAAAGCAGGTGATCGAGATAGTTCAGGCTCTTGATTCCCGCTAGCGGCGAGAACGTGCTGATGCGATACGGTGAGACGGCCAGTGATAAACCATTTTGCGAAACATGGCGTGCATCGCCCGTCATGATCATTAGATCGGTTTTTCGCGTGCTCGGGAGTTTCGCCTTCCAAAAATCACGGCCACCGCCGCGTGCGAGCATCGTCACGCGCGCGCGTCCGTCCTTCACCTGGTTAACCGCGATCAGTTTGTTTAATGCTTCGCCGACGCTGTTTTCGGTGCAGCCGGTGTGATCGATATCGAGTTTGGCTGCGTGTGCAGCGAGACGCTGCCAGTGTTTGGACCAGAGGAACGGCTTTGAGTTGTAGACGGCGAGCGTGGTGAAGACGCCGCGTCCGTACAGAGTCGCGGATGAGACCGCGGCGACGCGCGCTTTGGTCGCTTCCACCATCGTTCGGTTAAGCGAGATAACGGGATGCAAAAAGCCTCCCTCTCGGGTGACGTTAGACCGTGGCCGGCACTTCAGCTTGCAGCTTTCGTGAGAGCGCGTTGCGCCACGTCGCTTCGAGATCTGAGATATCCGCGTTTACAACTTCGTTTCCACCAACCGAAATCGCCAGCTTGTTTCCGCCCACCTGTCCGAGAATCGTAAACGGAGCGTTACATTTTTCGGCAATCTGTCGAACTTCCTCCGCGACCGTTCGATCGAAACTGATGATGATCCGCGATGGTGACTCGCTGAACAGCAGCGACGTGGGACTCAGCGTTCCTTCGAGATCGACTTGCACACCGATCGCGTCGCGTCCCAAAGAAGAGAACGACGCCTCCGCCAGTGCCACCGCGAGCCCGCCGTCGGAACAGTCGTGCGCCGATGTCAACAATCCGGCTTCGGCGGCTTCCAAACACGCTTTCTGAATGGCCACCTCGCGTTCGAGATCGAGTTTCGGCACTTCACCCGCCGTTGTGATCTCAGCCGTCGTCACACCTGCGACGGTTACGGCATACTCACTCATCGACAGATCGTCCGCCGTGACGCCAAGCAGAGCGATAACGTCACCCTCATTCTTGAACCCGGGTTGAATCGTGCGTCTTACGTCTTCGATCAACCCGAGCATGCCGATCACCGGCGTCGGCAGAATTCCACGACCTTCAGTCTCGTTGTAGAACGAAACGTTCCCGGAAACGACCGGCGTCCCAAGCGCGCGACAAGTCTCGGCCATTCCGTCGACGACTTCCGAAAACGACCACATAACCTCCGGACGCTCGGGCGAAGCAAAGTTCAAACAATTAGTGATCGCAATCGGACGCGCGCCGACGCACACGACATTGCGCGCCGCCTCGGCAACAATCAGCTTCGCGCCTTCGCGTGGGTTCGCGCCGCAGTAACGTCCGTTCCCGTCGAGCGACATCGCCAGCGCGCGCCGGGTTTCCTTGATGCGCACGACCGCCGCGTCCGCGCCGGGAAGAATCGCCGTGTTGGTCCGGACCATGTGATCGTACTGGCGGTAGACCCAATGCTTCGAAGCCAGATTACCTGTCGAAAGCAGTTTTATGAGATCCGTCTGTAGGTCCTGGCTCGCGAATGTGCGCGACCCCGCGGTTTGACGACTCGGAGCCTGCATCGGTCGTTCGTAGCGAGGCGCTTCGTCGGTCAAGGCCTCGACCGGAATGTCCGCCACTGTCTCGCCGTTGTGAATCACCTGCATGCGTTTCGTGTCACGCACACGTCCGATCACCACCGCGTCGAGGTCCCACTTGCGAAAGATGTCCATCACCTCGCGCTCGCGTCCTGAATGCGCCACGATCAACATGCGTTCCTGCGATTCGGAAAGCAGCATCTCGTACGCCGTCATGTTCTGTTCGCGTTGTGGTACGAGCGACAAGTCGAGTTCGATACCCGTTCCCGCCCGCGCAGCCATTTCGCACGACGACGAAGTCAGTCCCGCCGCGCCCATGTCCTGGATACCTGCAACCGCACCGCTTCGCATCGCCTCGAGACATGCTTCGAGCAACAACTTTTCGAGAAACGGATCGCCCACCTGGACCGTCGGACGTTTCTCGAGTGCTTCTTCGTCAAACTCCGCCGAGGCCATCGTCGCGCCGTGAATCCCGTCGCGCCCGGTCTTGGCGCCGACATACAAAACAGGATTACCGATTCCGGTCGCTTTACCGAAGAAGATCTGATCGTGACGCACGATGCCGAGCGCGTACGCGTTCACGAGTGGGTTCAACGCATAAGCGTCGTCGAATGCGACCTCGCCGCCGACAGTCGCGACGCCGAAAGCGTTTCCGTAATGTGCGATACCGGCCACCACACCCGCGAGCAGCGATCGATTTCGCCGTCCATGTTGCGGATGGTCCAACGAGCCAAAACGCAAACTGTTCATCGATGCCACAGGCCGGGCGCCCATCGTGAAGATGTCGCGCAGGATTCCGCCCACGCCCGTCGCCGCCCCCTGAAACGGCTCGATGAACGACGGATGATTGTGCGACTCGATCTTGAACGCAGCACACCAGCCATCGCCGAGATCCACGACGCCGGCATTCTCACCCGGCGGAACGATGACGCGTTCTCCGGTCGTCGGTAATCGCTTCAGATGAATGCGCGAAGATTTGTAGGAGCAGTGCTCCGACCACATGACCGAGAAGATGCCGAGTTCGGCAAACGTGGGTTCGCGGCCAAGCAGGTTTTTGATTCGCTCGAATTCTTCTGTAGTGAGGTTATGGGCGGCGATAACGTCAGGAGTGATCATTCGTGCTCTGTGCCTGCAACCTGGTTCTTTGCTCTTTGTTAGTGGTCAGCGGTCAGTGGCCAGTCGTTGAAAACCACTGACAACCGACAACTGACAAAGAACAAAACACAAAGCACAAAGTACAGGACTTCAATCAGTTTTCTTGACCAGTTTATCAATCGCGGCTCGCAACTCATTCGGGTTTACGCGGCCGAAATGTTTGTAGACGACTTCGCCTTTGGTGTTGTAGAGAAAAGTTGCGGGTAAACTTCCGGCCCATCCTTTATCTACCAAATCGATCGCGGGTTCCGGATCGGGAACGTTGAGCAGGTACGCCGGCATCGTGGCTTTCATCGATCCCAGGAACTTCGGCACTGACGTATTGATGTCTGTGAAATCGTCGAGCGAGATCGTGATGAAGTCCATTGACTGCGGGCGGTATTCGGAATCGATCTTCACGAGATCGGGAAACTCGTCGCGACACGGATCGCACCATGTCGCCCAGAAATTGATGAGCAACGGACGCTCGCGCTCTTCCGACAAGAGCGTCTTGAGCGCGTCAGTGTCGATTGGCGAGACTACGATGGGCTTCTGCGGTTTCGCGGGCCGGCCCTTTCGTTTCTGGGCCGGCGCCGTGAAACTCATCAAAAGTACGCAGAGGCAAACTGAGATTACAGCTCGAGATAGACGCATGTTACGCACGTTTGATGGTGCAACCGAACGCTTTCGCTTCCGTTTTTTCGATTGGCTTTCCGGACAATGAAGCTTCGATTGCGTTGCGCAGGTCGGAAGTTTCGACCTGATCGGAGTTGCGGTTGTTGTCGATTCGTCCGTGATAGACGAGCTTATTGCCAGCGTCGAGGAAATAGGCCTCGGGCGTCACTGTGGCGCCGAGCTTGTCGGCGATCTTGTTTCCCGGATCCTTCAGAATCGCGAACGTGAGTTTGTTTTCAGCGGCGTGTCCTCTAACGGCGTCGGCATCTTCCTTCACGTTTGAGTTGATGCCAATTACGGCAATGCCCTTGGCTTTGTAATCCTGCGCGAGCTTCTCCATTCGCTCGTTGTAAGCGTTCGACACCGGACACTGAACGGCGATGAACAGCAGCACGGTTCCCTTTTTCCCGGCCAGCGACTTGAGCGAATGTTCCTGTCCGCTAACATCCGGAAGCGTGAAGTCATCAATGGTCGCGCCGATAGCTGGCGCAGCGGGAAGTTCACCCTCAACGGCGCGCGCGCTTGTAGCGATGACGGCGCCGGCAATCACAAAAACGAAAGCCAACAGGATGGCAAGATTTTTCATGTTCTCTGTAATCTCCTTTTAAGGCTGCCAGGTTGGGGAAGTTGAAGATTAGCAGTCCCTGCGCGAGCGTGGCAAGTTGACACGATGTGACATTTTCCACGATCTTGTCGCTGATGGCTGACGCTCTTCAACCCAACACAATCACTACAGATGTTGAGATCTCGCAAGCGTTGCCAACGCCGCTGCGACTGGACGCGGATGAACGTTTTCGCGGGCGGGATATCACCATCGCTTTTCTGGATTCCGGCTTCTACGCGCACAAGGATCTCACCGAGCCAGCCAATCGGATCGTCGCGTATCACAGCATCTTCCCCGAAACAGACTATCCGACATCGCTTCAAACGCCTGATGTTGCGAGTTGGCACGGCATGATGACTTCGGTTGTCGCGGCCGGTAACGGTCATCTTTCAAACGGGCTTTACCGGAGCATCGCACCTGAAGCCAGGGTTGTGCTGGTGAAGATCGGAAAGACCGGTCGCATTCCCGAAAGTCACATCGAAATGGGATTGCGATGGGTGCTGGCTAACAAAGACAAGTACGACATTCGCATCGTCAATATCTCAGCCGGTGGGGACTTTGAGCAGTCGTATTTGCGGAATTCGCTGTGCCGGTTAGTTGAGGAGACGGTAAGCGCCGGTGTGACTGTCGTTTGCGCCGTCGGAAACGCGGGACTCGCGCCCGGGCATCCGGTTCTTCCGCCCGCCAGTTCACCTTCGGCGATCGCGGTTGGGGGACTCGACGATCAGAACTCGCTCGATCGCGCGCGGCGCGGGATGTATCGCTCATCGTATGGACCTACCGTCGACGGACTACAGAAACCGGAAGTGATCGCGCCCGGGATCTGGGTCGCCGCGCCGATACTGCCGCACACGCCCACGGCCGATGAAGCTCATCTCTATGCCGAGCTCGACGCCGCTGCTGACGACCAACTGTCCACGATTATCAGTGGGCACAAAGGAGTCGACAAGGATCTCGACGAAGCACGCGATCTGGCGCCGCCGTTGTTGCGGCAGTTAATCACCATCAAATTGCAGGAAGGAAATGTCATCAACCAGCATTACAAATTTGTTGATGGAACTTCGTTCGCATCGCCGATCGTGGCGTCGATTGTTGCCTGCATGCTGGAAGCGAACCCGAAACTCACGCCGCAACAAGTGAAACGGATTCTGATCGATACTGCCGAACGCGTCGACGGCGTCGCCGTGGAGAGACAAGGTTGGGGCGTTGTGGTCCCGCGCCGAGCCACGGAGATGGCTCTGCGATTTCAGATCTAAGATCTCAGATCTCACACATCTGCGATCTGAGATCTCACCGGCTGGACATGCGAATGTTCGTGTGCAACAATTCGGGCACACCCTTAACCTACCG
>CBFGMX010000245.1:0-5995 GCA_965649955.1 uncultured bacterium | reverse complement strand
CGCGACGTCCATGATGTCGATCAGGTATTTGTACTCGCCGCGCGTGTAGATGTAATTGGTCTTCGCACCCAGCGCATAGGCGGCAATCAACATGCCTTCGATCAGCATGTGCGGATCGCGTTCCATCAGGTAACGGTCCTTGAAAGTTCCCGGCTCGGATTCGTCGGCGTTGCAAACGACGTATTTCGGTTTCGGCGAGTCTTTCGGAACGAAACTCCACTTCATGCCCGTGGGAAAACCGGCGCCGCCGCGACCGCGCAGTGCCGACTTCTTCACCTCGTTGATCACGTCGTCCGTCGACATGCCATCGAGAACTTTCTTAATCGCCTCGTAGCCTCCGTTTGCTCGATAGACTTCGAGGGAGCGCGAGTTCTCGAGATGAACTCGACGGAGTTGAAGTGGTTCACAGCCGATGGCGTCGATACGCATAAACTTTTAGGGTAACGAATCCAACACCTGATCGATTTTTTCCGGCGTCAGGTTTTCGTGGTAGTCAAAATTGATCTGCATCATCGGCGCTGTGCCGCACGATCCGAGACATTCGACTTCGGAAAGCGTAAATCGCCCGTCCGCCGTCGTCTCCCCAACCTTGATTCCCAGTTTCTTTGAACAATGCTCGACGACTTTTCCCGCGCCCATGATCTTGCACGACAGCGTGCGGCAAACCTGGATGTGATACTTCCCGATCGGCGCCGTGTGTAGCATCGAGTAGAACGTTGCGACTTCCCAGATGTCCGTAACGCGCAGGGCCAAACGGTTCGCGAGATACAACACGCCCGGCGGATCGAGATACCCCCGTTCACGTTGCACGATGAACATCAGCGGCAGGATCGCGGAGCGGATGATCGGATACTTCGCCAGGTGCCGATCGATCTCCGCCTCAACTTCCGGCGAGAACGTCGCCGGCTCCACCCCGAGCTCGACCGGTTGGGAAAGCGGTTGAATCTGTGTAAGTTGTGTACTCACCGATCGATCTCTCCCAACACGATATCGAGCGATCCGATAATAGCGACCACGTCCGCCACCATTTCGCCTTCCGACATCACGGGCAGCGCCGAGAGATTCACAAAACTCGGCCCGCGGAAATGCACCCGGCTTGGCTTTGGTCCACCATCGGACTTCATGTACACACCCAACTCGCCTTTCGACGCCTCAATCGGGTGGTAAACCTCGCCCGCCGGAACGTCGAACCCTTCCGCGACGATCAGGAAGTGATGAATCAACGCGTCCATGTGACTCTTCATCGCTTCGCGATCGGGCAGCACAACTTTCGGCGCGTCGGCCTTCACCGGACCCGGACGTAAACGCGACAGCGCCTGCACGGCGATCTTGTGCGACTCCTTCATCTCGCGCATGCGAACCATGTAACGCGCCCACACGTCACCGTCCGGTTCTGTCGGCACTTCGAAGTCGTAGTTCTCGTAACCCGTGTACGGGTTTGCGCGTCTGATGTCGAGATTGACTCCGCTGCCGCGCAAACATGGGCCGGACAGTCCCCAATCGATCGCTTCTTCAGCCGAGATACGGCCGATGCCCTGTGTTCTTCGCTGGAAGATCTTGTTGCCGGTGAGCAGCGTGTGGAACTCCTCCACCGCAGGCAAAAACCCGTCAAGAAACTGCTTGCAACGATTTTCAAAACCGGCCGGAAGGTCCATCATCAGGCCGCCGATACGAAAATACGACGGCGTTAGCCGTCCACCGGAGGCGGCTTCGATCAGGTTCATTATCTTCTCGCGCTCGCGGAAGCAGTAGAAGAAGACGGTCATCGCGCCGATGTCGAGTGCGTGCGTGCCGAGCCAGACGAGATGCGAGGCGATGCGCTGGATCTCACACATGAGAACGCGAATCGTTTGCGCGCGTTCCGGGATCTCCAGGCCGAGCAATTTTTCCCCGGCCATGCAGTAGGCGAGGTTGTTGCCGAGCGGATTCAGGTAATCCATCCGGTCGGTGATGACGATCCCCTGCTGGTACTTCTTGTACTCGAACAGCTTCTCCATCCCCGTGTGGAGATAACCGATGTCGGGGGTCGCCTTCACGACCGATTCGCCGTCGAGCACGAGTTCCAGACGCAGCACGCCGTGCGTTGACGGGTGTTGCGGGCCCATCGAGATCGTCATCTGCGTGTCGAGCGGCTGATCGACGATCTCGAATTGCGGCGGAATTGTAGGTGCGGAACTCATAACTTCACTTCAAGCTGTATGGTTCATAACCGCGCAATGGGAAATCCTTGCGCAACGCGTGTCCCTGCCAGTCGTCGGGTAACAAAATGCGCCGCAGATCGGGGTGGCCATCGAAGATGACGCCGAAAAGATCGAACGTTTCGCGCTCGTGCCAATTCGCAGTTTTCCAAACGGTGGTCACAGTTGGTACGTGAACGTCTTCTTCGTTCAGTACAACCTTCAACCGCAGCCGGTGATACTTTGTTGTCGAGAAGAGATGATAGTTAACTTCAAACCGCGGTTCCTCTTCAGGGCCACGGTCCGCGCCGCAGATGTCCGACAGAAAATCAAACTGCGTGTCCGGCGCGGTCTTCAGGAACGAACACGCGGCGACGATGTGTTCGCGAGGCACGACGACGGTGAACTCTCCGAACGCAGAAATGACCTCGGCAACCCACTCAGGATGCTCACGCTGCAACGCCGCCACAAAAGGCGGCGCTGCAACCTCTAAAGTTTCGATAGGCTTATCCGTGGACATCCGTTCTGTTATCCGTCAGATCCGCGTTACGACGATCTCCGTCTCTCGTGCCGCGACGCGATTGTGTACGGCCTCGATTCCGGCAACGTGTTCTGACGCGCAGTCGATCCATCGGTCACAGGCAACGTGCCGGGCACGACCGCTTCGCGTGCTTCGGCCTCGGGAACGTCGCGTCGATCGCGCACGCTCTCCTTCATCACCTTCTCCTGCAACATCATCACCGCGTGAATCAACATCTCCGGACGCGGAGGACAACCGGGAATGTACACATCGACGGGAACGATCTTGTCCACGCCTTGAACGATCGCGTAGTTATCAAACACACCGCCAGAGGTCGCGCACGCGCCCATCGAGATTACCCATTTCGGTTCGGGCATCTGATCGTAGATGCGGCGCAACACGGGCGCCATCTTGCGTGACACGCGCCCGGAAACGATCATCACATCGGCCTGGCGCGGGCTGGCACGAAACACTTCCGAACCGAAGCGCGCCAGATCGTTTCGCGATGACGTCGCATTCATCATCTCGATCGCGCAGCAGGCGAGTCCGAATGTCGCCGGCCAGAGTGATGACTTTCGCGCCCAGTTGATCAGCGAATCGAGTCGCGCGGTCAGCACTTCCGGAAGAGCTTCGGCAATTACGTTTTCCAGTCCCATTTCAAAACTACCTTGTGCCTTTTGCGGCTCAGGCTGCGGGCCGTCTCTCGCGGAGTCGTCGTGCTTCGAGATCGTGAAGCGCGCGAGCCTCGGCTTCGGCTTCACGCCGCGCCTTCTCGCCCCAATCGAACGCGCCTTTCTTTACGACGTAGATATAACCGGCCAACAACAGCCCAACAAAAACCATCATTTCCAAATACACAAACCAGCGCATCGCCGGACCCTGTGCAGCGAGGCTCTTGAAAACAACCGCCCACGGCACCAGGAAGATCACCTCTATGTCGAAGAGGATGAACAGCATCGCGATCAGGTAGAACTTCACGGAGAAGCGCTCACGAGCAGAACCGACCGGGTCCTTGCCACACTCGTAAGGCATCAGCTTCGTCCTTGTTCTCTTCCGTTGGCCCACGAACTGCGACATCAGCACACTGCCCCCGGCGAAGCCCGCCGCAACGACGAACATCAAAAGGATCGGCAGATAGTCGTAAAGCCTAAACGTCATCTAAGGGCACACCTCCGACCTGCCGGTGATCGGTTTCGCTGGAAAACCAATCGTGCGCGGCCAGTGGCACTCGATCACGAGATTGAGAATCATTGTACAAGCGTGATGCTAGTCGAAGTGATCAAGGGTGTCAAGCAAGCTATCCGCCCCGAAATTCCGCAATAAAAATGCTGATTGACCGTGAAAAAATGCTTGTGTTACCGTTCAGCAAAGCCGCTTTCAAGCGGCGTTTCGTTGAGGGACTTTCCTTGAGCCTGTGATTACCGGATTCAACACAGATATTGAACATGATGGCGTCGTCTATCATGTGCAGACCGAGGACAAAGGGCTCGACTCACCGATCATTCTTTCACTCGTCTATGCAGGCGGAACGATCCTCGCCAGCAAGCGTTCTCCTTACGGTGATCTCATCGAGCAGGGGTTCAGCGACGAGGTGCTCGCCGAACGGCTCAAACGTCAGCACAGACTTATCTGCGCTGCTATCCATTCCGGACGAATCAACGACCTCAAGAAGATGGGAGGCCGCGCGAAACAGGCTCCGGTCCCGGACGTCGAACCGTCGATTGATCTGAATGCGGAAGCCGATGTTTCGCCTGAACTCGATATAGAGAGTGCGCCGCCGGTCTTTGAAGAGCCTTTTGAAATTGAATACGGGCCCCTGACGCAGGAGTGGACGCCTCCGCCGCCTAAAGAAGAAACCGAAGCGGTTGAAGAAGAAGTCCATGCTGATGCGCCTGATGCGGAACAACCGTCATGGGAGGTTGTTGACGAAGAGCCGCAAGCGGAGGAACTGGTTGAAGAAGTCCTGCCGGACGGTCTCGTTATCACATTGCTCGACGACGATGAGTTTTACTCAGGTAACGCTTATACATTGCGCGTGCTGATCGCCAACCGCTCCCGCGGCGAAGAGAACCCGCTCGCAAACGCAGCCGTGTCGATCAAGATTCTCGGAACGACTTTCCGTCCTCTGATCTATACGCTCAAAACGGAAAGCGACGGTGTCGCGACTGTGGAGACCCAGATTCCGCAGTTTTCTTCCGGCCGCGCGGCTGTGTTGGTGCGGGTAGTGGTTAAGGACCAGGCCGCCGAGCTTCGCCGCGTTATTCATCCTGCCGCCTGACGAGGCATACATTGCGCGTTTACGTAAACGGCGAAGCCCGAGAATTCCCCAGTCCACTTTTCCTTTCCGACCTTATTACTCAGCTCGATCTGCCGCCTGCGAGAATTGCCGTGGAGTTGAACCGCGTCGTCGTGCGGCGCAGCGACTGGAGCGCCACCGAGTTGCGCGACGAGGATCGGATCGAGATCGTGCACTTCGTTGGTGGTGGTCGAGGCTAAATGCGTGTAAAGTTTCGAGTATGTCGAGAGCAATGAGAGAGAAGGTTTCGAGCGAGAGTCTGATTATTGCCGGGCGTGCGTTCAATTCGCGGCTAATCATTGGTACGGGTAAATATCGCAGTTTTGAAGAGATGCGCGCGGCGCACGCAGCATCGGGAGCTGAGATGGTGACAGTCGCGGTCAGACGCGTGCCGCTCGATCGCAGTAGCGAATCGTTTCTCGATCATCTCGATCCGGCGATGCAGATTCTTCCGAACACCGCGGGGTGTTATTCAGCGGAAGACGCCGTGCGTACCGCCCGCCTGGCGCGTGAAGCACTGCAAACCGATCTGGTGAAGCTCGAAGTCATCGGCGATCAGACCACGTTGTTTCCCGACAACGAACAGACGCTCGAGGCAGCGCGCATCCTCGTGAAGGAGGGTTTCGTCGTCCTGCCTTATTTCAACGACGATCTCATCATGGCGAAGAAACTGATGGACGCCGGTTGTGCGGCAATCATGCCGCTGGCTGCGCCGATCGGATCCGGTCTGGGTGTTCAGAACCCTGCTAACCTGCGGATCATGCGCGAGCAGCTTCCGGACGCGACCATTATCGTCGACGCCGGAGTCGGCACTGCGAGTGATGCGGCAGTCGCGATGGAACTCGGCGCGGACGGTGTGCTGATGAACACCGCGATCGCCGAGGCTGAGGATCCGGCGAAGATGGGTGAGGCGATGAAGTTGGCGATTCAGGCGGGACGGCTCGCGTATCTGGCCGGCCGCATGCCGAAACGTCTTTACGCGAGTGCGTCAAGTCCGCTGCA
>CBFGMX010000244.1:0-6030 GCA_965649955.1 uncultured bacterium | reverse complement strand
AGGTTGCGCCGAGTCCGAGCCCTTCACCTTCCGCATCGCCCTCGCCGAGTCCCGCCGCCTCGCCAACGCCAAGGCCTCTAGATCCGAAGCGATCCGGCGTTTGGCGCTCGGACGACAAAGGAAAAACCTGGCGCGTCGTCAGCAACGAAAACAATCGTCCGATGTACTACAGCCAGATTCGTGTCGATCCGCGAAATCCGGAAACGGTTTATATCGGCGGTCTAAGCTTCAGCAAATCGACGGACGGCGGCAAGACATTCCAATCGTTGCAGCAGGGCATCGCCCACGTCGACAACCACGCGATTTGGATCAACCCGGCGAACAGCGATCACCTGCTCGTTGGAAACGACGGCGGATTGAACGTGAGCTACGACCAGGGCGCGACCTGGGAGTTCGTCAACACGATTCCTGCCGCACAGTTCTACGCAATCGGCGTCGACATGCGAAAGCCTTATTACGTCTATGGCGGATTGCAGGACAACGGCTCGTGGGGTGGTCCAAGCCAAACACGAAACCAGCAGGTGGGAATTACGAACGCTGATTGGTATCGCGTCGGCGGTGGCGACGGGTTTTACACGCTCGTAGATCCGACGGACCACAACATCGTTTACGTCGAATCCCAGGGTGGAGCAGTGCAACGTTTGGATATGCGAACCGGACGAAGCATAAGCATCCGTCCGCGAGGCGTACCGCGTCCGCGTGGACAACGGCCGGGCGGCGGCACTCCGTCCGCGAGTCCCAGTCCCTCGCCTGAAGCCTCGCCGACGCCCGATACGCTCGCGGCGTTCGCAGCCGCGCAGGGGATCGGTGGACCCGGTGGCGCGGGTCTGGCTTCGAACGTTGTACCTACACCGCCGGCAAACGAGACATATCGTTTCTACTGGAACACGCCGATCCATCTCTCGCCGCACAACCCGCGCGTCGTCTACGTCGGCGGCAATCGTTTGTTCCGCTCGATGGATCGTGGCGACACGTGGACTGCCACGCCTGATCTCACGAAACAGATCGATCGCAGCACGTTGCCGATCATGGGCGTGCCCGGCAAAGATCCGATGGCTTCGAAGCACGACGGCTATTCGGGATACGGCTACATCGTAACGGTGGCGGAGTCGCCAAAGATCCCCGGCATACTGTGGGCCGGAACTGACGACGGCAACATTCAAGTCAGTCGTGACGGCGGCGCTACCTGGACCAACGTCAGCAAGAACGTGCCTGGCATCGGAGCCACGTATCATATCTCGCGAGTCGAGCCGTCGCGCTACGACGCGGGAACGTGTTACCTCTCGGTTGACGGGCATCGTCTGGACGACATGAAGCCGTACGTCTTCGTCACCAAAGATTACGGCGCTACCTGGACTTCGATCGTCAACAATCTGCCGCAGTGGGGTAACGTCAACGTTATCAGGGAAGATCCGAAGAACCAGAACCTGCTCTACGTTGGCACGGAGTTTGGTCTATTCATCTCGACGAACGGCGGCAAGGAATGGAAGCCGTTCATGTCAGGCATGCCTGTCATTCGAGTTGACGATATTCTGGTCCATCCGCGCGATAACGATCTGATCGTCGGCACGCATGGGCGCGGCATCTACATCCTCGACGACATTACAGCGCTGCAACAGATGACGCCGAAAGTGATGGATTCAGAAGCGCATCTGTTTGAAGTCAGACCGGGAACGAACTGGCTCAACGATATACGTCTCGCCCGTTACTGGGGCGCCGCGAAACTCTTCCGCGGCACCAATCCGGCACCCGGGACAGCCATTAGCTACTACCTGAAGTCAGCTCCCGCGGGCGATGTGAAGATCACGATCGCCGACTACAGCGGCAAAGTGGTGCGCAACATCAACGGTACGAAGGACGTTGGTCTGAACAGGCTTCAATGGAATCTTCGAAGTGATCCGCCTCCTCGTCCCCCCGGTGGAGGTGGCGGCCGCGGCGGTGGAGGCGGCGGCGGTGGAGGCGGCGGCGGTTTCGGAGGGTTCGCCCAGGGATTGCCGCTCGAAGCCGGTACCTACGTCGTGAAACTGTCAGTTGGTGGGAAGGACTACACGACCAAGGTCGTCGTCGACAACGATCCGGGCCTCAACTGATATCGCAGACGGGTTAGACCACCCGTGCTATCAGGCATTTCAAATAATAGGTCTCGGGCATGGCGACGAGTACCGGATGGTCCGTCGCCTGCATCCGTTTTTCGACAAGCTGCACGCGGCGGCGTGCGTCCAGGGCGGCCTGGGTCAGGACTTCAACGAACAGCTCTTCCGAAACGTGATACGAGCAAGTGCACGTGATGAGCACGCCGCCGCGATTCAACAGCTTCAGCGCCCTCAGGTTGATCTCCTTGTAACCGCGTAGCGCAGCTTTGAGGCTTGCGCGGTTCTTCGCAAAGGCGGGCGGATCGAGCACGATCGCGTCGAAACGCTCGCCGCTTGCTTCCATCTCACGCAACGCATCGAAAACATTTGCTTCGCGAAACTCGACGTTCGCCAACTGGTTGAGCTGCGCATTGCGGCGCGCGGTGTCGACGGCCTCGCCCGAAATGTCGATCCCGATTACGTGTTCGCAAACTCCGGCGAGATGAAGCGCAAAAGCACCGTTGAATGTGAAGCAGTCGAGCGCGCGTCCGCGGTTGGTAGTCTCGGCCGCGTCCTGTGCGGCGATACGATTCTCGCGTTGGTCGAGAAACGATCCGGTCTTTTGCCCACCCGAAGGAGCGACGAGGAAACGCAGACCGTGTTGTAGTGTCTCTAACTCATCGGGCGCGTTTCCGAAAACCGTAGCGTTAATCAACGGCAACCCTTCGAGCTCGCGGACGCGCGCATCGTTTCGCTCGACGATCGCCTGCGGGTTGAACTCCTCAACCAGCAATTCCACGAGCGTCGATTTCAGCGCGTCCATACCCTGCGAAAGCGTTTGCAGCACGAGCACGTCCGCGTAGCGATCTAGGATCAGCGACGGTAGTAGATCGCCTTCCGAATAGATCACGCGATAAGCATTGGTGTCAGGTGGTATGTGGCGGCGGGCGACGGCGTCTCTTATTTTCTGCCGCCACCACTCGCGATCGATCTCCTCCCTGCTTTGCGTCAGGAAGCGAAGCGCGATTTGTGACGCGTCGCTGTATAAACCTTGTCCGACGAAGTTCCCGCGCTCGTCCGTGACTGAAACAATCGAACCGCCATCCGCCTCCACCTCCGTCACGTCACTCCGATAGATCCACAGATGCCCGTGACGGATGCGGTCGGCGCCTTTTTTATTAACTCGCACCGTTTTCATCCGGGATACTCTCGTGTCAATCGTGTAATCATGTCAAATTGCGTTATGCTACGCTCCAGCAATGACGACGAAGACAAAAGACGAACGGCGCGAACGTTTCGCCACGCCTTCTGGTATCGAACTTCCCGTCGACTTCAATCCCCAAAACACTGAAAAGACGGATTACGAAACGGATCTCGGCGCGCCCGGTCAGTTCCCATACACGCGCGGCATTTATCCGACGATGTATCGCGGCCGGCTTTGGACCATGCGACAGTACGCCGGATACGCGACTGCCGAGGAGTCGAACGCTCGCTACAAGTACCTGCTGGCCCACGGCACCACGGGCCTCTCCGTCGCTTTCGATCTGCCGACCCAGATCGGATTGGACTCGGACGATCCGCTGGCAATAGGCGAAGTGGGAAAGGTCGGCGTCGCCATCGATTCGCTCGAGGACATGGAGCGGCTGTTTGCGGACATCCCGCTCGGTGAAGTCTCGACGTCGATGACGATCAATGCGACCGCGGCGATACTGTTATCGCTGTATCTCGCAGTTGCGCGCAAGCAGAACGTCTCGTTCGACAAGCTGCGCGGCACGCTGCAAAACGACATTCTCAAGGAGTACATCGCGCGCGGCACCTACATCTATCCGCCGTCGCCATCGTTGCGTCTCGTCACCGACACCTTCGCTTACTGCGCGAACGAAGTTCCGAACTGGAACACGATCTCGATCAGCGGTTATCACATTCGTGAAGCGGGATCGACGGCGGTGCAGGAAGTCGCGTTCACTCTCGCCGATGGCATCACGTATGTCGAAGCAGCGCTCACTGCCGGGCTCGAGGTCGACGAATTCGCGCCGCGCATTTCGTTCTTCTTTAACGCGCACAACAATCTGCTCGAAGAGATCGCGAAGTTTCGCGCGGCGCGCCGACTGTGGTCGCGCATCATGCGCGATCGTTTCGACGCGCGTGATCCTCGTTCGCTGATGCTGCGGTTTCACACGCAGACTGCCGGTTCGTCGTTGACTGCGCAGCAGCCGGAAGTGAACGTCGTGCGGACGACGATCCAGGCGCTGGCGGCGGTGCTCGGCGGAACGCAGTCGTTGCACACAAACTCGATGGACGAAGCGCTGGCGTTGCCTACTGAAGAGGCGGCGCGAGTTGCGCTGCGAACGCAACAAGTGATTGCGTATGAATCTGGTGTGGCTGACACGGTCGATCCGCTGGCTGGTTCATACGCGATTGAAGAGTTGACCAACCAGATCGAGGACCGCGCGCAAGAATATTTGCAGAATATCGAAGCGATGGGCGGCATGTTGCGCGCGATCGAGACTGGATACGTGCAGCGAGAGATCCAGGAGTCGGCGTATCGCTACCAGCGTGCGATTGAGTCGCAGGAGGAGATCGTCGTCGGCATGAATCGTTTTCAACTGGAGTCGGAACCGCCGGTACAGTTGCTGCGGATCGATCCGGCTCTGGAACAAGCGCAGGTGGAGCGCGTGAGAGCATTACGAGCGCGGCGCGATTCGCGGGCTGTTGAGCAGTCGCTGCAAGATCTGGAACGAGCAGCCGCAACGACGGAGAACCTGATGCCGCGAATTCTCGCGTGCGTTGAGTCGTATGCGACGGTCGGCGAGATCAGCAATACTTTGCGACGCGTCTGGGGTGAGTATCGGGAGACTTCAGTCGTGTAGGAGTTTCCCGCAAAGGCGCAAAGGCGCAAGGAGAAAGCGCGAGCGGGTTCATGTTTCTCTTTGCGGCTTCGCGCCTTTACGGGAACCATTCTGGGAAAGCTGAATGAACAGAAGAACCTTTACTAAATCACTGGCAGTAACGACCGCAGCGATTGGATTCGGTGGCGTTCCGGCACTGGCCTGGAAAGTCAGGTCGTACTTTTCCATCACGATGGACGACTTTTTCTGGCAAAACGCGGTCAAGCAGACGGCGCAGGAACGCAACCAATCGATCCTCGATACATTCAACAAGCATTCGATCAAGGCCGCCGCGTTCGTGATTGGCCGAAACATCGAAGAGCAGCAAGGGAAAGATCTGATCGCGGCCTGGGACAAAGCAGGCCACCTGATTGGCAACCACACCTATTCACATCGAAATTTCAACGCGCCTGAAGCTGACGTCAAAGCGTACCAGGAGGACATTCTGCGCGCCGAAGCGTTGCTCAAAGAATATTCCCGCTTCCGCAAGTACCTCCGTTTCCCGATGCTGAAAGAAGGTGACACGCCCGCGAAACGGGATCGTATGCGGACCTTCCTTTCGGTGAATGGTTATCGCAACGGACACGTCAGCGTAGATAACTCCGACTGGGCCATCGACCAGCGACTCACGGCGCGCTTGAAAAAAGACCCGAACGCGGACCTCAAACCATATCGCGACTTCTATCTCGAACACATGTGGGCGCGGGCCGAGTACTACGACGCACTCGCGCGCCGCGTCGTCGGACGCCCTGTAAAGCACACGATCCTGGTGCACTTCAATCTGCTGAACGGTCTGTTTCTCAACGACGTGATCACAATGTTGAAAGGAAAAGGCTGGCAGCCTATCGACGCAGAAGAAGCGTTCACCGACTCCGTTTTCCTCGCGCAACCCAAGGTCGTCCCCGCCGGCGAAAGCATCATCTGGTCGCTGGCGAAAGAGAAGGGAACGATCGCCAGGACTTTGCGTTATCCTGCTGAAGACTCACAGTACGAAATAAAGAGGATGGACAAACTGAAACTTTAAGTCTGCGTATCCATGCTCTTGAGGAGATTCTCACCATGAAAAAGCA
>CBFGMX010000243.1:0-6147 GCA_965649955.1 uncultured bacterium | reverse complement strand
GCTGCTCGTGCTTATGGCCACCGCGTTTCTCGACATGGTCGGCCTGCTGATGATCATTCCGCTGCTGCCGTTCTATGTGAAATCACTTGGCGGCGAAGGCGTCACGATTCTCGGAGTTCATTTCGGAATCGGGATGATCGTCGGTTTCATCATCGCTGCATTCACTGTGGCCCAACTGTTGAGCGCGCCGATGTGGGGACGCTTTTCCGATCGTGTCGGCCGCCGGCCCACGTTGCTGATCGCGTTGACCGCGTCGGCGGTTGCTTATCTGATCTTCGGGTTTGCTGAGTCGTTGTTGCTGCTGTTTCTGTCGCGTGTGGTGCAGGGCGCGGGTGGCGGAACGGTTGGTGTGATCCAGGCTTACGTCGCCGACACGACACTGCCGCAGGATCGCGCACGCGCTCTCGGGTGGTTATCGGCAACGACGAACCTCGGCGTCGCACTTGGACCAGTGCTCGGTTCGTTTGCAATCACGCTGGGCAAGTATGATTTAGCGCCGGGAACGGCGACGTTGCGGATGGGCCACGCGGCGCCGGGTATCATCGCCGCCGGTCTCTGTTTACTGAACATCGCGTTTGCCGCGCGCTACCTGACCGAGTCGCGCGACGCGGACGAACATCAACACGCCGGCGGTCAACCACGGCGAAAGTCACGCGAGGTTATCTGGCGCGTGATCTCTCACTCCGGCGAACCTTCGTCACGTTTGATCTGGACCTACGCGATCGCCATCGGCGCCTTTCAGGGAAGCTTTTCGGTGCTCGCGCTGTTCCTCAACGCCCGTTTTCAGGTGACGGAGCAGACGATCGGATACTTCTTCATGTACATCGGATCGATCTCCGTCTTCACGCGCGTGTTGTTGCTGGGACGAATGGTCGACTGGCTCGGCGAGGCAAAACTCTCGCGACTGGGGCTGGTGTTGCTTGCGTCCGGCGTAGTGGGGATGCCGCTGGCCCGGAACCTCTGGATGCTGGGCGTGACCGTCGCCCTGATACCGCTGGGGACGGCGTTCACGTTCCCTTGTGTGACGGCATTGTTATCGCGCGTAACCTCGCCACTCGAGCGGGGTCTATACATGGGGATGCAACAGACGTATGGCGGCGTAGCGAGAATCATCGCGCCGCTGTTCTTCGGCTGGTCGTTCGACACTCTCGGCGTCTCTTCACCGTACTTCTTCGCCTCGGCGTTCATCGTCGCGACGATCTTCCTCGGACTTGGTTTGGATAAGCACACGGCGCCGGAAGAAGTGAAGCCGCGGGTTGCATCCGCGGGATCTTCTTAAGTCGTGAGCTCGCGGACCTCCAGGGGAAGAATTTTCTCCCGCAAAGACGCAAAGAAAGCAGGGAGAAACACGGTACACTTTGCGTCTTCGCGCCTTTGCGGGAGAAATCTTCACCCGCTTTAGCCCTTTTTAAGTGCAACGCCAAGTTGTGACTTTAGAGGTGTTACTCGTTCACGTTGTCCATGCCGGTGAACTTCCAGCCGGCTTTGGTTTTGCGGAAATGGTAGATAACGACTTCGTTGCCGGCGGCGTCAGGGCAGGCGACGGTGAAGTGTTTCGGGTTTTCGGCATCGATCTCCGGCTTTGCTTTCTTGAAACAGGCGGGGGCGTCAGACTGCTCGTTGAAGACTTTGCGATACCGTCTGCGCAGATCAAGTTTGCTTTTGACACTGGGAATGCCGTACGACATTCCGATCGGAAAACGCGACATGGTCGCGATGGCGTTGACGTCTTTTTTGTTGACCGCGGCCTTGAACTGGTCCCAGAACGCCTGATGTGAATCGTTGGCACCCAGCAGTAACACAGATAGAATCAGAATCGTTTTCATCATTTGAAGGAGAACGCCTATGCGAATATCGGTCGAAATCCGAGCGCTTATCCTAACACTTTTCTGCCTGGCGACAGTGTCGTTTGCAAACGCGCAGTCGTTCACGATGGAGCAGATCAAGAGTTATCCGTTCCCCAATGAACTGACGACTGCGGGAACCGGCTCGCGCATCGCATGGGCCTTCAACGAACGGGGACTGCGCAACGTTTGGGTCGCCGAAGGACCAGACTTCAAAGCGCGCCGTCTGACGAACTACACCATGGACGACGGCCAGGAGCTGACGAGCCTATCGATTTCCCACGATGGTAAGTATGTGGTCTACGTTCGAGGCGGTGATCACGGCTCAAACTTCGACAGTTCCGCGCCGGTAAATCCCGCGCTGTCAGCCGCTCAGACGCGGGTGCAGATCTGGAGCGTCCCGTTTGCAGGTGGCGAACCTAAACTCATCGCCGATGGCGACGAGCCGGTGATCTCGCCGAAGAGCGATCGCGTTGCGTTCATCAAAGATCGCGGGATCTGGATCGTGCCTCTCGACGGTTCGAGCGCAGCGAAGCGGCTGTTCTTTGCGCGCGGAGACTGCGGTTCGGCGGAATGGTCGCCCGATGGTTCGCGTCTAGCGTTTGTTTCCGGTCGTGGCGATCACTCGTTCGTTGGCGTTTACACAAACGATTCGACTCCGATCGTTTATCTCTCGCCGTCGACGGGCCGCGATTCGAGTCCGCGCTGGTCGCCCGACGGTAAGCGCATCGCGTTCGTGCGACGTCCCGGAAACGGTGGCGCCCCCGAACCCATTCTCGAACAGCGTCCGCAAGCGTGGTCCATCTGGACCGCGGACGCCGCAACGGGTGACGCAAGTCAGCTTTGGAAAAGTCCGTTCACTTTGCGCGGCTCTCCGCCCTCTACGCACGGCGGAACGAACCTGCACTGGGCCGCGGCGGGACGAATCGTGTTTCTCTCTTATCTCGATGGCCAGCCGCATCTCTACTCAATCGCCGAAAAAGGCGGCGAGCCGTTGTTACTGACGCCAGGCAACTACATGGCGGAGTACATCTCGATCAGCGCCGATCGTACCTACATGGTTTTCGCCGCGAATGCCGGTTCCGATCCTGATGACATCGATCGACGTCACATCGTTAAAGTTCCAGTAGACAAAGCAGAGCCAACGGTGATCACGCCGGGCAAAGGACTCGAATGGACGCCGTTTGTTACTGGCGACGGTAAGTACATCGCCTATCTGGCGGCCACGCCGCAGCGTCCGCCCTTACCGGCCGTGATGCCCGCCGGCGGCGCAGGCAAGCCAATGACGATCGCCGAAGATCGACTACCTGCCGATTTTCCCTCTAATCAACTCGTGATACCGAAGAAAGTCGTCTACAAGTCGCCCGACGGTCTGAACATTCACGCACAGTTGTTTGCAGCCCCCGGCGGCGCGGCAAAGAAGCCGGCGATCATCTACGTTCATGGTGGTCCACCGCGGCAGATGCTGCTCGGCTGGCATTATTCCGACTACTACTCAAATGCCTACGCGTTGAACCAGTTTCTCGCCAGCCGCGGCTACGTCGTCTTGTCAGTGAACTTTCGGCTCGGTATCGGTTACGGCCACGACTTTCATCGTCCGGCGAATGCCGGGTTCCAGGGAGCGTCTGAATACCAGGATGTAAAAGCAGGTGGTGAGTACTTGCAGCGACTGCCCCAGGTTGATGCGAAGCGAATCGGAATCTACGGAGGTTCTTACGGAGGTTATCTCACCGCACTCGCCCTTGCGCGCGATTCGAAGTTGTTCGCCGCCGGCGTAGACATTCACGGCGTGCACAACTGGACCGCGGAACGCGCGGCGCCTCTGCTCGAGAACCGTTACGAAAAGCCGGCCGACGTCCAGCGAGCACTCGACGTGGCGTGGCAATCGTCGCCAGTCGCGTCGATCTCGACCTGGAAGTCGCCGGTGCTTGTGATTCACGGTGACGACGATCGCAACGTTCGCTTCAGCCAGACCACGGATCTGGTCCGGCGACTCGAGAAAGCCGGCGTGGCGTTCGAGGAACTGGTGATACCCGACGACACGCATCACTTCATGCGCCATGCGAACCTGGTGAAGGTCAACAACGCGACCGCGGCGTTCTTCGACCGGATCTTCGGGATGAGTCGCGCCACCGATTGATTAGCAGCGAGTAAGCGAAGTGAAGAACCTCGAGGCCGCGTCCGAAAGGCAGATCCATCAGTTTCCATGCCCGTCTTGCGGAGCGGACCTGCTCTACGAACCGCAAGACGGTTTTCTGACGTGCCCCTACTGCGGGCACAAGGAAGTTGTTGCGCCAAGCACCGCCGAAGTCCAGGAACGCCCGTTTGAACAGTACGTCCGGCTGCGGCCCGAGCAGATGGGCCAACTCGCGGCGAATGCGCTTGAAGTGCAATGCCAGAGCTGTGGGGCGAAGTCGTTGTTTGTGCCACCGGAAGTGGCCGGGCGTTGCGAGTTCTGCGGCGTGCAGATCGTGGCCCAACCGAAATCTGCCGATCCGATTATGGCGCCCGAAGGACTGCTGCCGTTCAGCATTTCGCAAAAGCAGGCCGGCACAAATCTCCACGAGTGGCTGTCGTCACGATGGTTTGCGCCAAATGGGCTGAAGCGTTTTGCCCAGCCCGAAGCGATACACGGCATCTACATTCCTTTCTGGGTCTACTACACAAACACCAGCACTGAGTACGCCGGACAGCGCGGCGACTACTACTACACGACTGAAACGTATTACGAACGCGACTCGCAGGGACGCGAGGTCCAGCGAACGCGACAGGTCCGGCACACGCGCTGGTCACATGCGTCGGGAACAGTGCCCGGTTGGTTTGGGGATCTCCTGGTGCCGGCAACGGAATCATTGTCATCTCAGCGCCTCCATGATTTAGAGCCATGGGACCTCGAACGAATACGAGCCTACAATCCTGCCTTTCTGGCGGGGTTTAAGGCGCAACGTTATCAGGTCGATCTCCAACAAGGGTTTGAACGCGCGAAAGACCTGATGGCGCCCGTGATCGAACGCGACGTGCGCAACGACATCGGCGGCGACGAGCAGCGCATTGACGAGATGAACACGGAGTATTTCAAAACCACGTTCAAGCATTTGCTGCTGCCGGTTTATGCCGGCGCATATCTTTTCAACGGCAAAGTTTTTCAAATCGTCGTGAACGGCCGAACCGGCGAGATTCACGGCGACCGCCCGTACAGTGTTTGGAAGATCCTGCTTTTGGTAGCTGTGATAATCGTGGTGATTCTGATCCTGGTGATGGTTTTTGGAGAAGGATAGCGAACAAAGAAAGGTGAATCCCTTATGGTCCATAGACCCCTGGTTGTTCTGATCTGTTTGGTAACGGCGTTTGTGCTTGCCGGTTGCGCGAAGAAAACTGGTCCGACGAATGCAACTGCGAGCGACAGTGCCGATTCTGTTTATGAAGGCGTGGCGAAAGTGCAGCCGGCGCCGGGAACCGGGAACGTGCAAGGCAAGGTGCTCTACAACAACGCTCCCGTCGAGAATATTGAAGTCAAACTCTGTGAAACCTTCAGCCGCTTTCTGAGCGGTTGCGGCGGCAAGACTTTCACGGCCCGGACGGATAAAGACGGCGACTTCGTGATCGCCAACGTCGAGCCGAAGGAATACGAGGGCTTGACCGTGCGAATCTTTGATACTGATGCTTACGTGTTCGCGACGACCGGGATCGCAGGCATCAGTGCTGCGAAATATAAGGTCGTTGCCGACAAGACGCTTTTCGTTAAACCGACGCATCTGTTCAAGACCGATCTGAAAACGGTGAATCCGAAGGCGGGCGCGACGGTGAGCGCGCAGGATCTGGAACTCCAGTGGGAAGCTTATCCCGATGCCGCTTACTACAAGTTAAGTCTCAGTCCGGACAATCACATGGTGACTCCGCCATACACCAACGAACGTGTCGAGGGAACGTCGTTTAAGGTCGCGAAGCCGGTGGAGAAAGGCGGTTATCGCTGGAAGATAGAGGCATACAACAGCGCCGACAAGAAGTTGTCGGAGACCCCGGACGACATCAAGTTTACGATTAACTAGAGAACCCACAGATTACGCAGATCTTTCGACGCGTAATCTGTGGGTTTCTGCGGTTAGCGATTTGGAGTTCTGATCGAGACGATATTCGAGTACGCCGAGTTTCCGGAAGCGTTGAAGGCTCGCACTCGATACCGGTACGTCGTGTTTCTCGTGAGACCTGTGTTGTTGAAGTTCACGACATTTGGACCAACCTGGGTGATCTGGGCAAAGTTCGAGCAGTTGTTACCCTGGCAACGTTCGATACGGAATCCATC
>CBFGMX010000242.1:0-6207 GCA_965649955.1 uncultured bacterium | reverse complement strand
TTCGTGACGAACGGGTGGCGGTAGTAGGCGGCTGGTGCTATACTTCCTCGCCATTTCCCAGCGTTATCGGTTTTTCCTCTCTCTTGGAGGTTCTGCGTACAGCTTGGAAATCAGTAAAAGGTCGGCCGTAGTTTCCGTACTCCCAATTACTACAGCAGTTCGTTTCTCACTAGCCCTGGATTCTGGAGGAATGTCCGTGAAAAAAATTGCCTTACTGATGATGCTAATCCTGTGTACCGTCGGCTGTTTACCACTTGCAGTTCACGGCCAGAGTGAAGTGGCCGAACAGCGTCGCGCCGAGATTAGCCATCCCGTCCATTTTGATAAGACAACCAAGCCGTTGCGCGAGATGTTCGACACCGGCGAACCCGCCAAACCCGCTCGCGGTGGTAAGGATTTCGAACCTGGCAGACCGCAGCCAGTCGACAATCACAACCGCCCCTTCGAAGACCCACTGGCCGCTAAAGGTGCTGGCGCGATTTCGACAGTGGTCGACCCGATGGCTTCCATCGTCGGAACGCCCGTCGACCCGCAGTTACGCGTCGCTCCGCCTGACACTACCGGCGACGTCGGCCCCAATCACTATGTGCAGTGGGTAAATCTCCGGTACTCGATCTACACGCTAACCAGAGGCGCTAATAATGAGATCACCGGATTCAATCTCGTGCCGGGCTTCCCGAAACAAGGCAACGTCGTGTGGCAAGGTTTCGGTGGCCGCTGCCAGAGCGACAACGACGGCGATCCGATCGTTCAGTACGACCAGTTGGCCAATCGCTGGGTATTGACCCAGTTTGCTGTGTCGTCCCAGCCATTCACGCAGTGCGTCGCCGTTTCTACGTCGCCCGATCCTACCGGCACCTACTTCCGCTACGCGTTCTCGTATAGTCGCGATTTCAACGACTATCCAAAGATGAGCGTTTGGCCGGATGCTTATTACGTCAGCTACAACATGTTTCGAAATGGTCGTTCGTTTGTAGGCGGTCAGGTGTGTGCTCTCGAGCGCGACAAAATGATTATCGGCGCTTCGGCCAGGCAGCTGTGCGTCAGAAACAGCAGCCATCACAGCCTGGAGCCCGCGGATCTCGAAGGCACGACACTACCACCCGCCGGTTCACCAAACCTGTTGATGAGTATGACCACATCAACCGTTAACTTCTGGCGCTTTGCGGTCAACTGGACCGCCGGCACCGGAACCTTAACTGGTCCCATTGCCGTCCCCGGAGTGGCTGCGTTCAGCCGCGCCTGCGGTGGCGGCGCCTGCGTACCGCAACCCGGAACATCGCAACGGCTCGATTCGCTTGCCGACCGTCTGATGTATCGCCTCAGCTACCGAAACTTCGGCACGCACGAAGCGATGGTCATCAACCATTCGGTCACGAGCGGCACCGGTGTCGGAATCCGCTGGTACGAGCTCCGCAATGCGACGGGACAGACCTTTGCGAGTGCCAATCCGGTCCTGCGTCAACAAGGCACGTTCGCGCCGACGAATGATTTTCGTTGGATGGGAAGTGCCGCGATGGACAAGACCGGCGGTATCGCCATCGGTTACAACATCTCGAACGCCACCAACATCGTACCCAGCATTCGTTATGCGTTTCGCGGACCGTCAGACCCGCTGGGCACGTTGGGTAACGAGACAAACGCTTTGACCGGCAGCGGAATCCAGACCGCCAGCCTGTCACGCTGGGGCGATTACAGCACAATCTCCGTCGACCCGGTTGACGGCTGCACGATGGTGTTCACGACCCAGTTCCAACCGGCAAACGGAAACTTCAACTGGAGCACGTTTATCCACAGCTTCAAGTTGAGCACCTGCAATTAGTCCGCTCTTTCTGTAAAATCCGTGTTTCTCTGTGTTCTCGCAAACACAGGGAAACACGGATTTCAGTATGACCTTCTGGAAAAACTACATGTACCGGCGTGAACGCTGGTACCACCAACGCGACAACAACCGTCTCGTCCGTCCGCTCGACTGGGGTTTGTCGTACATCGTCGATCACGTGAACGGCGACGATCCGCGCGACCTCTTTCGCCAACACACCGAGCGTGTAATGGAGTCGAGCGAAGACTTCTACGCGCTGCCTGATATCAACGACTACCGGCTCGAAGGCGACCAGCTCACCTGGACCAGCGTTATCCAAACGCCGTCCGCCGAGAACAATGTCGCTCACGCGCGCTTCTTTCCGGCGAAGAGTAAAGACGGAAAGAGACCGCGAAACGCCGTCGTCGTGTTGCCGCAGTGGAACGCGCAGCCTGAGAGTCACGTAGAGGCGTGTCGCATCTTCAACTTCATGGGCATGTCGGCGTTGCGTCTGACGCTTCCGTATCATCTGCAACGAAAGCCGCCGGAACTCGAACGCGCCGATCACCTTGTCAGCACCAATATCGGCCGCACTATCCAGTCGATGCGGCAGGCGGTGCTGGACACGCGTGCCGCCGTCCGTTGGTTTAAAAATCAGGGCTACGAACGCGTGGGGATTCTCGGTACGAGCGTCGGATCGTGTATAGCGTTTCTGGCGTTCGCGCATGAACCGCACCTCGATGCCGGTGCGTTCAATCACGTTTCAGGTTACGTGGCGGATGTCGTGTGGCACGGGTTGTCGACGACGCACGTGCGGGCGGGATTTGGGGATCGATTGACGTTGGATGAACTGCGGGAGTGCTGGCGGCCGATCAGTCCGTTGCCGTTCATGTCGCGCGTGGCGCAGATGGGTCGCAGGCCGATGCGCTTTATCATCGCGCGTTACGATCTGACGTTTCCGCTCGACCTCTCGCACGACGCCGTTGCCGAAGCCCGCCGGCACGATCTGCCGCTGGACCTTGTCTGGCTTCCGTGCGGTCACTACACCACCGGCGAACTTCCGTGGAAGGCGATCGACGCGTGGAAGATCGCTACGTTTTTCAGGAAACAGTTTCGGGGTTAAAGCGACTTTTTGCACAAAAGGCACAAGAGACACAAGAGGCACAAAAGTCAGAAAGACCAAAGAGGACCCGATAACCCTTTTTTGCCTGTTGTGCCTTTTGTGTCTCTTGTGCCTCTTTGTGGTTTTCTTCTGTGCCTTTTCGTGGCTCTACTTCGCTAACGGAAACACCGGCTCGATATCCACCGGCACGTCCTTCAATCGATCCAGCGCCTGCTGCATCGGTGGTCTGATCAACGCAAACTTGTCCAGTATCGCTTTCGCTTTTTCGTAAGAACCTTCGGCTTCCATCGTCAGAAGGTCGCGCGTGAGTTTGCGCACGGCGTCTTTAATCTTCGCGTGGTCGATACTGAACGTCCCGTTTGCCTGGTTGAACTTGATCGCGCCCTCGTCGGTTAAATAGTTGAACTGCAACGCGACGCCGCGGCCATGTGCCTCGGTGATGCCGAAGCGTACCGAACGAAACATGCTCGCGAGATAAGTGGTGTACAGCGTGCGCTCCATGCTCTTCTCGATGATCCCGCGATCGATCATGTACTGAAGCGCCCACAGTCCCGTCACGTCCGCCTTCGCCTCTTCAATCGCCGAATAGAGCTCCTTCAGTTGCTTTCGCACCGTAGTGTCCTGGCCGTTCACCTTGATGTTGTGCGGGCCAAGGCCGTGCATCAGCTCGTGACAAAGGATGTGCGTGAAGAATGAATCGAAGGCCAGCGCCGATTGATCCGCCGGGTCGAGCACCACGCGCGAGATCGGCACCAATGTCTTATTGAACTTTGCGTCCTGCGTGTTCTTCAGCATGACGCGCTTGGAGCCCTTCTCCTTGATGACGCGCTCGTCGTTCGGAAGATTGAACGCCGCCGTTTGCACGCCGCTGTTGCCTTCGCCGGAGCTGAACACAAGGTTGACGACGCGGATCGGCGACGCCGCACCCAGTTTCGGATTTCGATAACGCGCGTCGACTGGCAGATTGTTTTCCAGCTCCTGTAAGTGACTGCTGAACTTCGCGAGTTTCGCTGTCTCAACATCGTCACGCAGGGTCACGTAAGCTTCGAAGGCGGCTTTGTAACTGAACAGTTCGTCTTCGTAAGTCTCGTATGGACCGATCGTGACGTCGATCGGAGAGTCGAGATCCATCCAGGCGACGTCGCTGGCGTAGTAGTCGTCTGAACCGAACGCGTCGGCTCGCTTGTTGAGAAAATCGCGGAGGGTCGCGTTGGTTGTAAGCGCGGCCGCTTCGCGAAGAAGCTTCGCGGCTGGTTCGAGAACATCTTTGTAAGCCTGGCTGTAGGGCACGATCGTCAACTTTTTGTCCGGCCCGCGGCGGATGAGGTGAAAGAAGCCGGTGGCCTTTTGCTTCTCGGCTTCCGGAAGCGTTTGCAGCCACGTGTTGAACTCTTCCTTCGTCATGTCCTCAGGATAGTAGTTAGCGCCGGACGGCTTTTCGCGCGGGACACCTTCGATGAACGGCTCCTTGTTGTCGAGCCGTGACCATGGACCATCGTTGATGTGGAAATAGTGCAGGCGCTGTTGGCCCGCGGGTGTTTTATCCGCTTGCAGTTTCTTTTCCAGTGCTTCGTTACCGCTCCAGACCTGTCGCAGGAACAACGGATCGAGCAGCTTCGCCGCAGCGATAATCTTGTCGAGCGCCTGACGGTCTTTCGGCGTGAGCTTCGCCGTATCGGCGGTCAAGGTTGTCGGAGCAAAGCGGGCGATCTTCCGCGCCAGCTCGGCGTCGCCGTTTTGTGCAGTGGTGGTCGTTATCATGCTCATGGCTATCACGAATGAGATGAAGATTTTAAATCGCATGAATGTTTCCTTTGTGTTATAGCGCTTGCCGGTTTTTCAGAATCTTAACGAATGACGCCGATTGCAACTCGGCGAGGCTGAGGCCGGAACGCTCGACAGCCTCGGCTACCGTGATCGCGCCGCAGTTAATAGCGCGGAGAAAGTAGTTGAGCAGACCCTGGCCCGTTGCGGCATCGTCGAAAACATCCCCGACGAGTGTCGCTTTCGCGGCTTTCTCGACGAAGTTTTTCAAACGCTCAGAAGCAGCGTCGAGGCTCTGGAGGAAGAAAGCATACACGGCGGCGTAACGAGTCGGGAGTTGCGCCGGGTGCAAGTCCCAACCCTGATAGAACGCGTTAACCAACGAATGTTGGATGTGGTCGTAATGCAGTCTCCAGGCGCGGTGAACTGTGTCGCGATTCTCATCGAGTTGCTGTTGCGTCAACGTGCCGCCTTCGGGAGCGCGATGCGGCGCAACCGGCATGATGTTCGTCGCCCCGTCTGACAGCCAAACGCCGGTGCCGGCAAACGACACCTGCATCATGTGTTTCGCAAAATCACATGCGGCGTGAAGCATGTGCTGATGCGCGGCGGTGATGTTGCAACCGGCGGTGTAATCGTAGGTGCCGAAATGGGCCGCGACGCACCGGCCCTCTGCTTGCGCGAGCAACAGTGGGAGATTCAGTTGACCACGATGATCGATGATCGACTGCGTCGTTTCGATCATCATCTCGAATCTAAGACTGCCCTCGCCAAGTCCCGTGTGTTTCTCCAACCGTTTCAGTAGCGCGACGAGTGCCGCAACTTGTTCGGGAATCGTGATCTTCGGCAGCGTGACGACGAAATTGTCGGGCAACTGCCCGTTGTTTCGCTCGACCAGCTTTGAAACGAAGAGATCGAGTGTCCGGAAACTGCGCGCTCTCAGTTCTTCGTTGAACGGTTTGATACGAATGCCGATGAATGGCGGGAGCGTGTGGTTCTTGAAACCTTCCGCCACTTCGCCGGCGGCTGATGCGGCGTGTCCGTCTTCCTCCTCGTCGGGCCGGTTGCCGTAACCGTCTTCGAAGTCGATGCGAAAGTCTTCGACTGGCTCGCGTTGTAATTTTTCGGTGACGCGCTGGTAGATCGTGGCGTTTAGTTCGGCTTCGCCCGTCAAACCGATTGCGTTCGCAAACGTCGCCGCGTCAGGAGCAAACTGTTCCAGCGACCGGCGAGCCAGCGCTCCGAGCCGCTCTGCGGAATCGGACTTGAACAGGTGGGCGCCGCCATAGACGGTGTGCACGGGCTGGCGCCGGCCAGTTTCACCCGGATAATGCCGCGCAAACTGTTCGTTCGCCTGGCGCAGCGGTGCAACGATGTCGTCAATATCCATTGGTCCGTGTTCCCCGACGCCGGTCGTTCACGAAATAGTTTATTGACACGGCGGCTTTTGCTTCGCTATTTTCCCTTAAGAGCCTTCCCGAGGGTTCTGCCCTAATTCTTCACCACTGTCAACCGACAA
>CBFGMX010000241.1:0-6218 GCA_965649955.1 uncultured bacterium | reverse complement strand
CTGTGACTCTGACCGGGTGAGATCGTGCGTTCAATGGGTGTGCCTGGCTGGAGTGTTGACCGCCCGTGTCGCGCCGGCAGTTCCTGTGCAGCCGCGATGCCAGTCGACGCACAAAGGAGAATTAGTGCCCGAATCCAGCCCATAAGCGTTCCTTATTTTTGGTCTTTGTTAAGACGCGCGACCCGCCTAAAGAGTTCCCCGAAGAAAGAATTTATTTACCGAAGGCGTTACCGCCGAGGAAATTCTCCCGGAGGTAGACGACGGTTTCGTGCAAGGTCTCGCCGGGATCGCGTGGTCTGAAGTTGAGTTCACGCGCGGCTTTGGAACAATTCAGGTACCAGAAATACTGGGCCATTTCGATGGCGCCGGGCTCGACGGGAGAAGCGAGGTCCCACTGTTTGAAAAAGGAGTCGACGAGTTGAGCCCCCGCGATCGCGAACCGCGAAGGCAGCGCCAGTTTAGGCGCGGAAATCTTGGTTAGCCGTTCAAGACGGCCGAAGAACTTCGAGAACGTCCAGTTTGCCGCCCCGAGAAGATAGCGTTCACCATGGCGTCCTTTCTTCATTGCGACGCGAAAAGTTTGCGCGGCGTCGCGTGCGTCGACGAAGCTAACTCCGCCCGTCGGGACAGCGCCGATCTTTCGGGCCATGAAGTCGAGTATCAGCTTGGTGGAGCTGAGCCGGTCGTCGCCGGGACCAAGCAGCAGGCTCGGGTTCATGATCACGAGCCGCAGTCCCTTGCCGCTGAACCGTTCCAGCGCGGCCATCTCCTGATACGCTTTGCTGGCGTAGTAGGGCCAGCGCGAGATGATTTCGAGTGGCTGCGTGTAGGTCTCGTCCGGAACGGTGTCGCCGTCTTTTGTGACGGCGATCGTGCCGCTTGTCGAAGCGAGAACGATGGTCTTCACTCCCGCCGCTTTGGCTGCGTCACAGAGCAGGCGCGTGCCTTCGACGTGAACGTCGTACATCTGGCGCGCGTCGTCGCGTTCGCGCGAGACTTTGCCGGCGAGATGGTAGATTTCGCTGATACCTTCGACGGCGCGTTTTGTGTCCTCAGCGCTGGTGATGGACCCGGCGAATGTTTCCACACCGAGATCCACGAGCCAGTCCGGAATCGACGTCGCCATGACGCGAATGTCCTTGGCGCCGTCTTCGATGAGCTGTCGGACCAGGTGCGAACCGAGAAAACCGGTGCCGCCGGTGATGAGCGTTACGGCTCGTTGCCGCTTCTCGATGGCAGCGCGACGTTTGGTTCCGGTCGCAACCGGGGTCATGCGCGCGGTGCGTTTGCCTGACGTTTTAGAAGGCATCAGAACACGGATTAAGCGGATACAAGCTCGGCCTTGCGTTCAGTGCGCCACTGCTTGCGCAGCGGTTTTGGATCGAACGGGTGTCGTGTGCGATCGCGCAGGTTAACCACTTCGTGCCGCACGCGTGCCGCGATCAGACGATACGCTTCAGCACGCGCCATCCCTTTAGTCATCTCTTCCAGTTCTTCGATCTCGAGGAAACGACCGATCCGCGCGCCGATGTTGCGGTTCTTGATGATCGTTGTTCCTTTCGGCATCGCCTGGTACGTGCCGTCCAGGTACATGGGCAGGATACCGACGCGTGCGTGAAGCGCGAGATAGCCGACGACGGGTTTGTAGTCAGCCATGATCCCGGTCATCGAGCGTGTCCCTTCGGGGAAGATGAGCGCGTTGTAACCCCGGTCGAGGAACGAGCGTGCATGTCGCAACGACTGCCGCAGCGAACCGGTGCGTTCCATCGGCACCAGGTTCGTGAAATTTTCCATAACGGCGCGCTTGTATTTCGTGTCAAAGAAATAATCCGCTGCCGCCAGCGCGACCAAGTCTTTACCAGCCTCCCCGAGCGCCATCTTGGTCAGGCCCATGTCGAGGTGCGAACAATGGTTTGCGGCCACGATGAAGTTCGTGTGTGGTGGAATGTTCGAACGTCCCTCGTAATAGGTCTTCAGGAACTGGTCGTAAAGGAAACGCTGTAGAACGTCGCCGGCCTTCGTGCCCGCTTTCTGAACGAATGATGGAATGTAAATCTCTTCGTCCTTTTCGCGGTCGTCGGTTCTGGCTTGTTCCTTCACCGCGGCGCCGCCGCGACGGCTCACAACCGTCGCCAACTCGCGAATGTCCTGTATCTCGTTGAACCGCTCGGGCGCGGAGATCGTGCCGCCCGCATTCTCAATCGAAGTTGCGAGTTCGACGAACATCAAACTGTCGAACCCGAGATCGCTCAGCCGTGCATCGATTGTGACTTCCGAGCGCGGCCGGTTCGCTACATTCGCGACGACGCCCATCAGCCATATCGAGTCTGCATCGGCAGCTTCACGCGCAGGCGTTTTTCGTCCTGACTTCTGGGACTGTTCGAGTGATTCCATGATCTGGACTACTTCACGTCGTTTTACTTTGCGCGTCGCGGTGCGCGGCAGTTCGATGTCGGTGAAGTGCAGCACCTTCACGCGCTTGTAGTAGGGCAGGGAAGCGGAGACTTCGCGGAAATGCTCTTCGACGTGACGATGCAGCGCCGCACGCGAAAGTGAAATGTCGTATTCGTCGTCTGCAACAACAAGACAAGCGACTTTCTCGCCGATGCCGTCAGGCAAACCGACAATGCTGAGCTCTTTCACGTACGGCGAGTTTGCGTAGAGTTCTTCAAGCTCGTCAGGATAGACGTTCTTGCCGTTCGTATCGACAATGATCTCTTTTGACCGGCCGACGAGATACAGGTTGCCTTCGTCGTCGACGCGCCCGAGGTCGCCGGTGTGGAGCCAGCGTTCGACGAGCGTTGTCCGAGTGGCCGCTTCGTCTTCGTAGTAACCCAGCATGATGTTTGGACCACGCGCGATCACCTCACCAACGCCGCTGGCGTCAGGTTCCGCGATGCGCACCTCGACTCCCGGCAACGGTTTACCGACGGTGCCGCTCAGCATGCGATTCTCAGGACGGGTGACGGTCAGCACGGGCGACGCCTCGGTGAGTCCGTAGCCTTCGAGGATCGTGAAGCCGAGACCGTAAAAGTCGCGCTGGATCTTCTCGCTCAATGCTGAGCCACCGCTGATGAAGTAGCGAATGCGCCCGCCAAGTCCTTCGTGAATCGGATAAAACAGCACCTGTCCAGCGTTGACTTTCGTTTTATCGCGCAGCCACGCGTTAGCGCGGATCATGTTCTCGGCAGTTTTACCGATCCAGTCGCTGCGCTCGTAAAGTCTGTTCTTGATGCGGCGGTGCAGCAGTTCCCACAGCGCCGGTACGCCGACCATGCCCGTTACGTGACCATTTTTGATCGCGCGCGCGAGTGCGTCGCTGGTCAGCTCCGGAAGGTAGGTAATTTGAGCGCCGCGACTGAGCGGCGTTAAGAAGCCGGTGGAGAACTCGAACGTGTGGTGCAACGGCAAGACCGACAACACACCATCGCGCGTGCTCATATCGAACACTGACGAAAGCATCGACACCATGCTCGTCAGATTGCGATGCGAGAGCATCACGCCTTTCGGTTGGCCCGTCGTACCGGACGTAAAGATCAGCGACGCGACACTCTGAGCGTGGGCCTTTTGCGGCAGCAGCGCGATGCGCTCGTCTTCGACCTGCTCCTCCGGTAACTCGAACACTTCGTCGTAGGTCCAAAAACGAGTGAGACCCTGTTCGCTGAGCCGTTCCTGGAGATCGGGATGGTCGTCGACGATCGCCTGACTGGTGATCAGGCCAGCGGCGTTACCCGCGCGCGCGAAGTTAAGGATCTCGCTGGTCGAACTCTCCGGATCGCACGGGATACACGTTGCGCCCGCCTTCAATACGCCGAAATACGTCATGCCCCATTCGGGCGCATTGCTGCTGACCAGCATCACGCGGTCGCCCTGCTTGATGCCCTGGCTGGCAAGAAAGCCCGCGACGCGTGTTGCCAACTCGCGCAGATCGGCGTAGGTGTACTGTTCTTTCCGTCCGTCGCGTTCGATACGCATTGCTACGCGCGTCGCGTGTCGCTTCGTCGATGTTTCGAAGAGTTCGAGCAGGTCGCGGTATGTGTAAACGCGTTTCGGTTGGGCCCGCATCTCGTCTTCAAGAGTCGGGAACACCCACTTCGTCAGGCCCGGCAGATGAATGTTGAGCCAGTAGTCGTACCAGTCAAACTTTTCGGGATGCCAGGTCAACAACGAACGTTCGTCTGCGCTGATTCGATCGAAAAGTGACCGCACGTTGTCGGAGCGAAAGACGTAAGCGTTCTCGATGGTGAACGGTCGAAACATGTCGAACGCCTCAGTCGTTTCGCGCGTCAACTCTTCCACGCGCTCGACGTTGTTCTTCACCAGGTCGATAACTTCGCCGACACGGCCACCGCCCCAGCGCGGGCGGACGCGATCGAGTAACGAAGAAGCCTTTTTCGCCGCCGAGTTGAACATCGGTACTGACGTTCGTTCGAACGTCGACGTCGACACCGGGCGCGGCTCCATGCGCGCGGCGATCTGATTGAAAAACTTTACGCCCGTCTCTTTGTCCTGGAAGTGCTTGCGCTTGTCGAGGCCGACGAGACCGATGATCCGCTCCATATTGTTGGGATTGGAATCGCCGGTCGCTGCCTGGAAGACGAGTCGCGGCTCTTCGACGCAGGTTTGAGCGGAAACAGCGAGCATCACCGATGCGACTTGATCGACCGGAGTGATGTCGAGGATCAGTTTCACGTTCGCGGGGATCTGCGTTTGGCCTTTGCGAATCAGGAAGATGATCGGCGCTGTGGTAGTGAATCCTTCGTTCCAGCCGGGGAAGGGAAACGACATTGCCGACTCGACGATACTCGGACGCACGATGCTGCGCACGATACCTGTTTCGGCGGCGACGAGTTGCTCGCCAAGCGATTTCGTATACGTGTAGATGTTGGGCCAACCCCAGTAGGCAGCGCGTTCAACGCCCAGGTCTGTCAGTCGCGTTCGCGTCCAAACTTTTCTTTCGCGCGCTACCGCCAGTCCGAGTGCGTCCGGATCGTCCACGTCGCGGCCTTCTTCCATCAGACGCTTGCGGGCTGCTTCGCGAAAACGCGCGGCCATCATCGCGTCGCGAGCCTCGTCGCGCACTCGATCCGCCAGTTTTGCGCAGTCCGCAATTTCGTGTTCGACGGAGAACTGGACGCCCTGCATCTCCGGTTCATTGTGTCGTGGGAAGTAACCGATTACGGGATCGCTCTCCCAAACGGCGCCGGAACGGTTGCCCGCCACGAAACAGGTGGACACATGGACCAGCGCGGGCCGTTTCATGCGCTTCGCAAACGCGATCACGTTTTGCGTGCCGACGACGTTAGTGCGCAGGCCGCTTTCGAGCGTCGGATTGAAAGTGACGTTGCCGGCGGAGTTAATGATGATGTCGATGTCGTTCGCTATCGCCTGGGCTTCTTCATCGCTGTAACCGAAGTTGGTCTCGGCGATGTCGCCGCCTTTGACGACAACCTTGTCGTTAACAAAGCCTTCGAATGCGCTGCCGTAGAGTTCGCGCAACGGATCAAAGGGCGGAGCGGTGATGATGTTGTTCCAGAAGCGCGACTCCGACTCTTCCTGCGACCGCGCGCGCACCGTGAGGTAGACCTTACCGACATTCGGAAAGCGATGCAGCAACATGCTCAGCGTTACCTTGCCGAGGAAGCCTGTGCTTCCGATCAGGAAGATCTTGCGGTCTCTGTAAATCTCGGTCGGCGATAACCTCATAAAAGTCCAGTCATTGGTCATATATCATTTGACATTGGTCATTTGTCATTTCGGTGAAAGCGAACGCCAAGGAAACAGAGGGCGCTAACTCCCTGAAAATGACAAATGACCAATGTCAAATGACATATGACCAATGATTTCCTTCCTCCCCACGCTCTACTCCATATCGGCGATGCCGATCATCGGCTGGTGCAGCATCGTGATCTGCGCTGAATTGCCCATGTAACTTCGCGCCATCGCGATTGCTTCGGTCAGATTGTCGGCACGTTCCCAACCAAGCATCGCAGGCACGTGCGCGTTCTCTGCGCCGGCAGCAATGACACGGCCGATGTGCTGGCGGCCGTTCTCGCCCCAGTACCACATGAAAAATGGATGCGCGCCGTGATAAGCGTTACCGCGCCGGTACATCTCGATGTAGCTCGGATTGTTCGCAAATTCCCGTTCGTATTTCTCGCGGAGCGTAAAAGCGTCCCGCGTCTCCGGCAGCAGGCGATTGAAAAACTCGATGTAGC
>CBFGMX010000240.1:0-6234 GCA_965649955.1 uncultured bacterium | reverse complement strand
CTCGCGCAAAGGCGCAAAGACGCCAAGCGCTGCCGCGTTTCTAAGGGTTTTCTTTGCGCCTTTGCGTCTTTGCGGGAATATTTCTTAACACAAGATCTTCGGAGGTGATTTGAGTACTTTTTGTGCAAAGGCCGCTTCGACCAGATGAGACTGCCCTCATTCAAACCACCACCGGCGTCGTCAATCAAAACGTTGTCCCAGCGTCCGACGCTTTTACTGACGGCCGCGACAACTTTCCTCAGCGCCTTCCTCCTGTTCTGGATTCAACTGGTCATGGCGAAGATGCTTTTACCGCGACTCGGTGGAACACCGGCAGTGTGGAACACTTGCATGCTCTTCTTCCAGGTACTGCTGCTCGCCGGGTACTCCTATGTTGTGTTTACAACTGCGTGGATAGGAGTTCGCATGCAGGCGATTCTGCACAGCGCGCTCCTGCTGCTTTCGTCTTTTTACTTGCCCTTCGCTTTTGTCGGCAATCTTGGTCCTGTTCCGGAGTCAACCAACCCCGCGCCCTGGCTCTTCGGTTACCTGCTAACGACCATCGGGCTACCGGTGTTTCTCATTTCAACCACCAGCCCGCTGCTTCAGAAGTGGTTCGTTCGCAGCGGCGATCGTTCAGCGAGGGATCCTTACTTTTTATACGCCGTGGGTAACGCCGGCAGTCTGCTGGCTCTGCTCAGCTACCCGTTGGTCCTGGAGCCGAATCTCAGACTCACCCGTCAGAATCACCTCTGGGTCGTGGCATATGTTGTCTTCTTAGTATTGAGCCTGGGTTGTGTGTTGGTACTGTGGAGATCGTCAAGCAGCCGTAACGTTGAAACAAAAACACTTAATGCTACTCGTGATGCTCTAACCCCGCCAAAACAAAAGCCGCGGATTACGCTCAAGAAGTATCTCTACTGGATCTTGTTGGCGTTCATTCCTTCAAGCTTACTATTCGGCGCGACGACATACATCACTACTGAAATCGCGCCTACGCCGCTGCTGTGGACCATCCCGCTCGGCCTTTATTTATTGACGTTTGTGCTCGCGTTCGCGGGCAAGACCCTGCTGCCCGAACCGCACGGAAGTACCACGCTGGGCGGACTGGCCGTTCTGCTTACCCTGGTCATCGCGGCAGGTGCAACCGAACCGACAGCGGCCATAGTACTGCTGCACCTATGTTTTCTCTTCGTGGCCGCGCTTGTCTGTCACAACAGGTTGGCGGGGGATCGACCGGACGCTACACGTCTGGCCCAATTCTACTTGTGCGTCGCTGTTGGCGGAATGCTCGGCGGACTTTTCAACACGCTGATCGCGCCGACTGTATTCAACACCATAGTCGAATACCCGTTAGTGATCGTGCTGGCGTGCTTAATGAGGCAGAGCGACGAGAGTTACGAAGGTTCCGTGTCCGATCGCGTGCTCGACTTCGTTCTGCCCGTGTGCGCGGGTTTAGTCACGGTCGGGTTGGGCCTCGTGGTCCATCGACTCGAAATCAGCACCACGGCAGCTGTAGCTTTTGTTTTCGGAATTCCGTTGGTGATCATAAATCACCATTTTCGCAACCGGCCCATTCGATTTGCGCTGGCGATTGGCGCGGTGCTGCTGGCAAGCGTCGTGTACTCCGAAATTCAAAATCGCACCTGGCACGTTGAGCGTAACTTCTTTGGGACTTTAAGCGTGAAGTACGATCCGGAAACTAATACGCGTGTTTTTTACCACGGCAACACTATTCATGGACGGCAGTTCATCGATCCGAATCTTCAATGCGAGCCGCTCTCATACTTTCATCGCGATGGACCACTGGGACAGATCTTTCAAGCCTTTAACGCGAATGCTTTCTCGCCTAACGTCGCTATTGTGGGACTGGGAACCGGATCGATGGCCAGCCATGCGCTGCCGAACCAGTATTGGACCTTCTACGAGATCAACCCAGCGGTTATCAGAATCGCGCAGACGCCGGAGCATTTTACTTACGTTCAGACCTGTGCGGAGGCGCCAACGAAAATAGTTTTGGGCGATGCGCGTCTTCAATTACAAAATGCGCCAGATGGCCATTACGGCCTGATCGTGCTCGACGCTTTCAATTCCGACGCTGTTCCTGTTCACCTCATGACGCAGGAAGCGATAGAGCTTTACATGTCGAAGCTGGCAACCGGAGGAATGCTCGCGTTCAACGTTTCGAATCGCAGTCTCAAACTCGATGCAGTGCTTGCGAACCTCGGTAGACACGCCGGTGCAATGACGCTCGGGTTTGCGGACGCTGAATCAGACCGGCTCAGGGCGAAGGACCCTTCCGAATGGGTAGTGATGGCGCGGCTATCGCCGGCGTTTGACAGTCTCGCCGCAAATCCGAACTGGCGAGTGGTGAAACCGACCGACGCGGAGCCGTGGACGGATGACTTTTCAAATATCATCCGCGCCTTCAGATGGTGGTGAACCTGTTACTGAATATAGAAGGCGGTACGTTGTGAGGCGCGCTTTTGAGAAGCGCGGTCTTCAACTGTTACTTCCAGAATGTAGCGTCCGGCCTGCAACCCGGCCAGATTGATCTTCGCCTTGAACGGTATGCGCTGTGGATCGTCTTCTTTATTGGCCGCAACCGTTGTGAACGGTATCGAAACTACTGGCTGTCTGTCTTTGTATACCTGAACGCGAGCGGCCAGATTTTTCGAGCCGGGCTTTGCATTGTTGTAAACGAAGGTCATGAACTCAAACTCTGAGTTCTGCGCGAATCTTTTGTCCACGCTCCACTGGATTTGTCCGGCCTGTGCACTTCCTTGAGCCACGCTTTTGAGCCCTACGATCAAACTGCTCAGCGAAAGTTGGCCCTTCGAAAGATCGGGAATCACGATCCACTCCATCGCGCTTCCCAGGATACCGCTGCGATCGTCGCGCGCGGCCACGCGTACCTGGTACATGCCCGGCTTCAGCGGCGAACGATAGTTGTAGATTACGTTTGCCGGCTGCTGGCTATTACTCGAAGAAGATGGACTAACTTTCAATCCCGTTTCAAAACTCGCGACTCGTTTGCCCTGATCGGTAAGGACCACGCCTGCGAGGCTCAACTGCGCGGGGTCGCGATCTTCTTCGCCATACGATAGAAGCGCCGCGGGCGCCTGGACCGAAGCTGTCAAAACAGAACCGTTAGCGGGCGTGTCCAGGTAGATCAAAGAAAGTTGTAGCGGAAGCGTTTGTCTGGAGTGGAAGTCGTTCAGCGCTTCACGCAAAGCGGCATCGGGCTGCGTCTTTTGCTTTGTCCCTTCCTCCTGGATCCGTGCACTCGTAGTTCGGTTACTGACGAAGCTGCGCGCCGTACGCACTGTCAATTCCGGACGTCCGGCAACCGCGATCTGAATCTTCCGGAGCGTTTCGTTTTTCTCCTCGTCTCCTTCGGGTCGCCAGGCGATCAGGTAATAACGCGACGTCTCGGCTACAGCTTCGTCGATGAATTTTTCAAACGTGTTCTGATTTCGCAAAGCGCGCCCGCCCGAATCAACCGCGAGAGCGTTCAACGCATCCTGCGATGCGGCGATTTCACGCGCATTGGCGGTTTCCAGTCTGCCGTCGGGATCGAATGGCGTACTTCCAGTCGCATCGAGCGCGCCCGACACGAGGCCCCGCGTATCGATCGTGTAGATCACGACACCTGCGCGACGGGCCTGGTCCGTTATGCGTCCGAGCTGGTTGCTCGCGATTGGACCACGTGGCCCAGTGTCGGCTAAGAAACCATCTGAGAAAAAGAAAGCGAGCTTGCTGCCGGGCATACGTTCGGCGGAACGAAGAAGCGTTTCGAGCGAGTAGTACGTCCCCGCCGTCACCGCACCGGCCTGACTGACAATCTGCCGCGCCCGATTTTGCACTTCCACTTCACAATGGCGGCGCATTGAAGCGCGGTCCTGCCGGGAGACGCCTCTCGGCGCCGACCGGAGACAATCCTGGACGTAGAATTCAAAAACGTTGGAGTCGTCCTTGCGCTCGATGGTGAGGGCCATGTTTTCGGTCATCGGACTGCCGGGGTTTCCGCCATAATCGGAAACGACGTAAGGCACGTGGTTCAGCCGCGCGACTGCAGCGCGCAGTACGTCCTTGTTATCCGTGAACTGTTGCAGGAAACCGATCTGGCCGCTGGCGGAAGCGATTGCGACGCGATCATTCTGGTCCATCTCGTTGTCGATGAAGTTAGAAAGCGTTTTGCGTGTGCGGGCCAGACTGTCGAGTGACAGGTGACGGTCGTCAAGGAAGAAGACGATTGTGCGCTGGCGGAATGAAACTTCAGCAGGTGGGACCTTGCCGGACGCCGGCGGTTCCTTTGTGTCTCGCACGCGCGTAAGGCGATCGCGCAAACTTCCCGACACAATGTTTTCGAAAAACGAGATCGGAACGAGTCGTCCATCGACTCGCAGCTCGAAATCGTCTTTCTTCAGGCCGTCGACGAGGCGTCCCTGTTTGTCAAAAACCGTGACCGCCGTTTGGACGAGTTCGGTATTGATCGTCACCACATCGTCGGAAGGTTTGGCTTTGTCTGACTGCTGCTGGCCGAGCGTCGCCTCACCACGCAAGGTAACAGCGAGCAGCAGGGCAGTAATGATGAGTGGGAGTTTTTCCTGCGCTCGCATAAAACTTAGTTGCTATTGCCTTGCCCTAAGAGTCCCTTACTCTTCTTGTTCTCTGTGCAATCTCCGTGGCCTCTGTGCCTTGGTGGTTATCGTTCAAAGGAATAGTAAACCACCAAGACACGGAGGACACCGTATCTGCCACTTTTAGGGCAAAGCCCCTCGAAAATAAATCACTTCGAAGCCACGTGAAAAACCTCGTCCATGTAGCGCTTGGCGGCGGCTGCTGAATCCTCCGGACTGCTGCCGTTCTGGCGTGCGCCCAGGTACGGCGCGTACCAATTCCACCAATCATGCGCAGCGTGCTTCTTCTCGTAATCGTCGTGGTGCTCCGCCGTTTCACGAAGAAGCTCTGCCAGGCTTGCGACGTCCGTTGCTCGCGTCTGCACTGACTCCCATTCGCGCCCCGGGAGACGCATTGTGATTTCCTGTAGCAACCAGTCGTTCCCGTCCGGATCCTTGAACGAGGCGAACGAGAAGTAGGAGCGACCTTCCGGGTCGCGTCCGGCGACACGTGGGTTTTCCACGGTGTTGTTGAATGGGCCGGCAGCGTAGTGAAAGACCTCGCTCACCTCGACACCGCGAGCGATCAGGTAGTCGCGGGCGGCGTCGATGTTGTCGACGGCGAGTACCAGGTTATGCGCCGAACCGGTCTGTGCGGGCGTGATTCCTTTGCCGAAGATTATCGAAGCGTCCGAATTGTGCGGCGTGACTTGGACGCCGCGGAAGTCGCCGTGCGCGATATCGATATCGACGCGCCAGCCGAGATTCTCGTAAAACGCCTTCGCGCGATCGACGTCCGAGACGCCGAACAGCACCACCTCGATTTTCATGTCTACTGGTTCTGCTTTTGCGATGTTTGAATTACCCATAGATGCTCCTATCGATGACTCCCGATTTTTGAACTAAGCGTTTGCTCGGTGTGTGGTGCAAGTATCAAGGTGCGTAACGGGTGAAGACGAGGTCGCGGTCTTTGACAGCCTGATGGCAGGGAAAGCAAGTCTTCAGCACCGCATCATCGGCAGGCTTACCGTTGTCAAAGTGAGCGAATCCCCAGCCGCCTGTAGATGCGTATTTTTTTGAATCCTTGACCATAAATTGAACGCCATTCTTCGGCGCACCGGCGACGAACGATTGCGCACGTCCAAACGATTTGTTGTTTTCCTCCGAGGAGTCGTGACTCCAGGCAAGCCGCGCGATGATCGTGCCCTCGGGGAAGGGAAGTTTCGCTGCGCGATAGGCGTTGATCGCTGTGTCGTTACCTAGTATGGCGCGGATGTCGTTTAAGTCTCCTTCTTCGCGAGCCACGGAGATCAATCTCCAGTCGCGGTATCCCGAAGGAATGGTCTTTACGAACACCGGCGCCGCTTCTTGAGTAGCCTGTTGAGATGGGGGTGATGCGAAGGCGATAAAGCTCGCCACCGTTGCAACTGCAACCACGAAAGTGGTCCGTTTCATAATTGTGCCTCCCTTTAATCGAATTTTCGTTGTTGATTATGTGCGATGCGGTGGATGGCACATCCCGCCAATGAAGTGTTTTTAATTACCTGGAGAAGCAGTGGCTACGACCACATTAGTGGCATTCAAACCCTTACCGAGCCGCGAAAGCCTCTGGCTGCGTAATATGATTCGGCGC
>CBFGMX010000239.1:0-6240 GCA_965649955.1 uncultured bacterium | reverse complement strand
TTGTGGGCCAACGCGGGAAGGCCCATGGAGATGGAATTGACGAAGATGACCTTGTTCCCCGCGCGCGCGAACTTGCGCATCAGGTGGGCCTTCGAGTGCGGATGGTGATACCACCAGTCTTCACCGCCAAAGCAGATGATCGAGCGATTGAGCAGCATCAGATTATTCTTTTGCTCGCGCTACGCAGAGGCCTGAGACGCCAAACGGTAGATTGATGTAACGCAAGACAGTGCTTTCAGCGCCTAGTATGGCGCCGAGCACGCCATTCAACGCGGGGACATTGATGGTGTTCTCGGTAGCGGTCTTGATCCCGGTGAGGCGCATCAGTTTTCGGACCAACAGGATGGGTGCAAAGAAGGTGATGTTCGCATACGTTGAGCGCTCGATTTCGAATCCAGCTTGCTCCAGCACGCGCCGCAGCTCAGGCAAACGATACCGCCGCCGGTGATTGCTGACCTCGTCCTGCAATCCCCACAGAAACATGAACGTCGGAACAAACAGCAACACGCGTCCACCCGGACGCAGCACCCGCCGCATCTCTTTCAGACCCGCAAGATCGTCGTCCATGTGTTCGACGACGTCGAACGCGGTTACAAGATCAAACGTGCCATTCTCGTAGGGCAATTCCTCGCCCGCGCCCAATTTGACTTTGTCGAGGCCACGCTCGCGACAAAACGCCAGCGCGTCTTCAGAAACATCCACACCCTCCGCCTCGCCATATTTCGAAAGCATCAACAGGTTGGCGCCGGTACCGCAGCCCACGTCGAGAATTCGCGGTGTACGATCGGTGACTTGACGGCAGATCTGCTCGACAAACCCCGCGATGATGCGACGTCGTCCGATGTACCACCAGTGCGACTGCTCCACCTCGTAGAGAATCGGATAGGTGTGCTCCATCATCTCGCGCGGGAGCGGGTTGGCAATGCTTTTAACGTCAGTGTTCATCTGTGAGATCTCCGATCTGAGATCGGAGATTTAATAGCCGATCGACAGCCACTGCTGCAAACACGGTCAACAGACCGTGCATCGGCAACACGTAACGGATCTCAGTATGCGCCGCAGTGCCGGGCACGAGGTAGTAGAGTATCGTCACAAGGAAGACGACGGTGGCAATCATGTCTCGCCGCGCCGCAACGTAGATTCCCAAAGCGGCGAGCGGTAGAAAAAGATATCTCACTACACTCTGGATCATGCCCAGGACGTTGACGCCGAACGCCACCACGCCGCCTTGCCACGCAGGCGGCAAAGTTTTCCGGCTCGTTACGTTGATACCTGAAATGCCACAGTATGGTACCGGATCGCCCGCGACCTTCAGCATGCCCCACATGCGGCCGGCCATCACGCCCGCGTACCACACGGGATGTTGCTTGATAAACGCCATCGATTCGCGCGTGCGCTCCTTGTCGCGGCGAATGCCGTCGGGCCATTGGGAGTCAAACGGAGCGTCCGCAGGCCAACCCATCTTCACGCGCTCGTGTTCGATCAACTTATCGTCGCCGTAAAGGAAACCATGACGGCGGCCGAGTTCAGTCTCGCCTAGCCCTTCCCAGAGGTTGACTCCGATCGTTCCGCCCGTCGGGGTGAAATCGGGAAAGGTCACGTAGTTGCGCACGACGATGGGCGAGATGACGACCGTCGTCGCGAACACGACAGCGCCACTCATTGCCAAGCGGCGTCGCCACGGTGCACGCATGACGACCAGCAGCGCTATGGCCCAACCAACCGCGAGATACAAAGGATTGACTCGAATCCAACACGCAATGCCAAGCAGGAGTCCGGCGCCCAGTGCCAGCCGGATGCTATTGCGTTTAGCGGCGAGCAGCAGTAACCAGTTTCCCGCGAGTACAAACCACAACGCCGGAGTATCCGCCGAAGGATACGCAGCATACATCGCAAAGAGCGGCGAGAGCGCCGCGAGAAAACCTGCCGCGATCCCGGCGCGCCAACCGAACGCCGTAACCGTAATCCCAACTATCAACACCAGCGACAGCACAAGATCGATTGCCCACTGGACCATCTGCACCACATAGGCCGAGCGCTCACCAGTTACGCCATAGATCGCCGCCACGAGCGCGGGAAACGCCGGCGGATACTGCGCGAGTTCGGTACGCGTCGGGTCTTGAATTAGAAAGACGTGCTGGCGCCCGTCGAGAATGTCGCGCGCCTGACGATCGAATTTTGCGTACGAACCGGTCTGAAACCAGGCAGGATCGTGAAGATGCGCGCGCATGAACATCAGCGTCAGCACGCGAACGCTAAGGAGTGTTGCCAGGACGAGCAGTACCGGAAGTATTTTTCGGATCGCGGCGCGGGCGGGAGGCGCGTCGAGGCGACTAGACAACAGTACCCACCTCTTCGCGTTTTGATGGCGCCTTGCTGTTGGCGGCGAAACCAAGCCGTTCCTGGACCACGTAGAGCGGGCGTCGTTTCACCTCGGTGTAGATGCGGCCCAGGTACTCGCCGATGATGCCAAGTGAAACGAGCTGAACGCCACCCATGAAAAGCACGGCAACGAAGAGCGACGCCCACCCGCGTGTCAGGTGTTTGTCCATCAGACGATCGATGACGGCGACGATTATTCCCGCGACGGCGATCCAGATCGCGAGAAAACCGGTCCAGATCGCGAGTTTCAGCGGCACGAGCGAGAACGAGATGATCCCGTCCATCGCGAAATGGACCATTTTCGTGATCGGATACTTGCTGGACCCGGCGTGACGCGCCGCTCGTTCATACGGCAACGAGACCTGGCGAAAACCGGCCCAACTCACCATGCCGCGGAGGAAACGAGCGCGTTCAGGCATGGCGTTGATGACGTCGACCACGCGCCGATCAAGCAGCCGAAAGTCGCCCGCGTCAGACGGCATCTTCGTTTCGGAAAGACGGTTGATTAGACGGTAGAAAATCTTCGCCGTCCAGAGTTTGAACGCGCTTTCGCCTTTGCGGTCCGTCCGCATCCCGTAAACGACGTCGTTGCCGTCGCGCCAGAGTTGGACCATCTGCGGAATGACTTCGGGTGGGTCCTGCAAGTCAGCGTCGATGATCACGACGGCGTCGCCCGCGGCTTCTTCCAGCCCCGCGGTGACGGCGATCTGGTGGCCGAAGTTACGCGAGAGCAGCAACACGCGAACATGGCGGTCGGCGAGCTGGAGTTGAGTCAGGATTGATTGCGTGTCGTCGTGACTGCCGTCGTTGACGAAGATCAGTTCGTAATCCAGCCACGACATGCCGGCGAGGACCGACGTCAGACGCTCGTGCGTCGCGCGCAGCACGTCTTGTTCGTTGTAGCAGGGAACGATAACTGAAAGTAGCATTTGCAGAATCCGGTTATTTCGTCGCGGTAACGATCACATTCCAACCGATGCGCTTGCGCAACCGCTCAAATAGCTTTTCGGAAATAAGCGGTGACAAAAAGCGAAGCTCGGAACGAGTCAATTGCTCGACGTCGATCACTACCTCGCGAAACATACTAAAAAGCTCTCGCGTTTGCGCGCGACTGTAAACCTTCACCAGCGGCCGCGCATCGTGATCGCTGAATTCAATCACGCGACTCATTATCTCTTCCGCCGATTGCCCGCGTAAAAACTCGCCGCCCAACAAACCGCGCCGCAGGATAATTTCGAACCAGTAGTTGAGCGAGTTGCGATGATAAAGCATTACTTTAGCGACTCCATCGCGCCGCAGCACGCGGTGAACCTCGCGAATCGCGCCTGCGGTGTCGGGAGTGTGATGCAGGACGCCGTTTGAGTAGACCACGTCGAAGCTTTCAGAACGAAACGGCAAACGCTCGCCGTCGGAAATCATGAACGCTCCGTCAGCACCGTACAACGCAAATCGATGGCGAGTGATCTCGACCGATCGCGGCGTGAGATCGATCCCGGTGCAGCGTGCACCGCCGCGCGCGAATTGCAGCAAGTCAGTGCCCATGCCGCAGCCGATCTCGAGCAACTGCTTGCCACTGAAATTTTCAAACTCCATCAAGGCCGGCATCCACGGCGCGTACTCCGTGTAACGATGCCGCTCGACTGAGTCGAAAAACTCGCGCGTCCCCAGCTCGTGTTCGCGATCGTACTCGGCGCCACACGGATCCTGCCCCCACTGTTCGCGCGCCCGAAGTTTTTCTTCAGCGAGTGTGCTCATCTGATTTCAACTGATCATACGCCTGCAAGACGCGTTCGGCGTTGCGCGTCCAGGTGTGGTTCTGTACTGCCGCTTCACGCGCGCCGGCACCGAGACGCGCGCGTAGATCAGGTGACTCGACTAGCTTGACGATCGCGCGCGCAAGTTCAGCAACGTTACCAGGCTCGACCAGCAGTGCCGTCTGATCGTGCGCGAGAACTTCGCCAATCTGGCCCAACCGGCTCGCGACGATGCCTTTTCCCATGGCCATGTATTCGAACACCTTTGTCGGCGAGCCGAAAAAGTCGCTGCCATCCGCGAGCGGTATATGAGGCGATACAAGAATATCGCAAGCGTCGAGCAGCGCCGGAACGCGGTCGTGCGGCACCGTGCCCGTGAAGATAACTCGCCGAGACGTAGTTTCAGCCTGCAACAACCGCTCGACCTCGCCGTATAAACTGCCGCTTCCCACGAGCACGAACCGCAACGGCAAGGTTGCCGGCACGAGTTTTATCGCCTCGGCAAGTTGAACGACGCCGTGCCATGGTCCAAACGTCCCGACAAACCCAGCCATGACGTCCGACTCGCCGAGCCCGAGCTCGCGTCGAACTTCGGCGCCGCCGATTCCCGGCCGAAATCGTTCGGCGTCGACGCCATTGGGATTGACGACGATCTTTCCGCGCGGTACGCCGCGCTCCTCCAGGTTCCGCCGTTCAACGTCCGAGACGACAAAAATACGCGCCGCCGCGCGAAGGTTCAATCGCTCGTATCGTTCCAGCAGTTCGAGACTCCCGACGTGGTCCCAGTGACGTCCGACCCAAACCTCCGATCCGTTGTACTCGAGAAAGAGCGGACGCCGTACACGCGCGGCAGCGACGACGCCTGCCCAACTAAATCGAGCGTAACGTTGATAGATAAAATCGGGTGGGGCGCGTTCGACAAGCGGAACTGCGGCACGTGTGAAGACGAGGTTGTTGTGGATATCGAAAAGCGCTCGAGTTGCCCCTACAGTCTCAGGCGGAATGATCGTAAACCGATATTTCGACGCATCGAAACCGGCAATCTCGTCGTTGCTGATAATGTCGATTTCGCATCCCAACTCGGTGAGTGCGTCGACGACGCCTTTAATGTGACTTGCAGCTCCGCCGGCCTGCGTTCCCGGACCAGGTGTCGCGCGAAGGTAGACAATGCGATGTGTATGTGTTTTTGAAAATCTGTAAGTTTCGCGTTCGAGTGTCAACAACTCTCGTCGCGAATATAAGAGATCAAACAAACTCGTAGCTGCTTCGTCTGCCAACGCCGCAGGCGCGCCGGCGAGCAGGTCGAAACGCGATTCGCGCCGCAGTCCGCCGTACGAATCGATCATCACGACCTCCTGCGCCCCTGCAAGCGCGCCGAAGATCATGAACAGGTGCTGTCCACGTTGCCACGACAAGCGCTCGGTGGCGATCGCAAACACGTTCGGCCGCCGAGAGCGCAGCGACGCGAGACGTTTCATCAAACTACCCGTTTCAAACTCCGCGCGTGAAATCGATTCAATCGAAGCGCCGGGATACAGGTGGGCGAGCTTGTCGCGAGCTGAATCGCCGCTGAGCGCAAGCAGCACGACTTTCATCCGCGCAAGCTCCTGCCGGCCGCTCCCACAAACGTCGAGAGACTCATCAACTGTCGCATCTCGTTGCGACGCAGTATGAACACGTTGGAAAACGATTGTCCCGTCGACGCGAGAAACTGCCGTGTCACCAGCGCGAAGATCAACGCGTAACTCACAGTCGAAGCTAACGCCGCGCCTTGCGCACCCATTCGCGGCACAAGTGAGAAGACCAGCGCGAGGTTAACGACCAGTGTCACAATCCAGTAAACAGGAATGACTCGCGGCAACCCGAGTGCGTTGAAGTGTTGGACCAGCACCGATTCAAGACCCACGAGATAAACACCCGGTAGCAGCATCAGTAATAACCGCGTCGATTCAGTAAACTCCGCACCGTAGATCAGCGGGAGCAGAAAGCTAAACGGCACCGCCGCAAGGCAACAGAAGAATGTGACGAACGCTGTGTATCGAGTCACGAGTGAAGTTGTTTCGCCTCGCGCATCCTGCTCCGCGGTGACGCGCGGAAAAAGCAG
>CBFGMX010000238.1:0-6340 GCA_965649955.1 uncultured bacterium | reverse complement strand
AGCATGTCTCTCATCGCCGAAATCTTCTTTTCGCTGAGCAGAATGACCGGATTCTCGAGCACGGCTTTCATCGTTTCTGCGTCAGTGACGAAGTAGGGCGAAAGGTAGCCGCGATCAAACTGCATCCCTTCGACAACTTCCAAAGCCGTCTCCATTGTTTTCGATTCTTCGACGGTGATGACGCCATCTTTACCAACCTTGTCCATCGCTTCGGCAATTAACTCGCCGATACTGTGGTCGCCATTTGCCGAAATCGTGCCGACCTGCGCGATCATCTCTCCAGTGACCGGTTTCGACATTTTCTTGATCTCTCGAGTTGCGCGTTCGACGGCTTTATCGATGCCACGCTTCAGAGCCATCGGGTTCGCCCCTGCGGCTACGGTTTTCACGCCCTCGCGGAAAATAGCCTGCGCGAGCACGGTCGCCGTGGTTGTACCGTCGCCCGCGACATCGCTGGTCTTCGAGGCAACTTCGCGCACCATCTGCGCGCCCATATTCTCGCTTGCATCCTTCAGTTCGATTTCTTTCGCGACTGTCACGCCGTCTTTCGTGATGGTCGGACTGCCGTATTTCTTATCGAGAACGACGTTGCGCCCTTTTGGTCCAAGGGTGATTTTCACTGCATCGGCGAGTTGATTCACGCCCCGCAAAATTGCCGCTCGCGATTCTTCGCCATGAACTATCTGCTTTGCCATAATCTTTGTCTCTTCTCCTATTTAAAGGTGTCACGCAAACGCATAGTTTGCGGGTTGTGGAATAGTGCTCCGCAAACTTCCCGTCTGCGGTACTCCACGACCTACTTGTTCTTCTTGCCGCCGGCAGCCGTACCCGCGCGGGTGATGATTCCCAGAATCTCGTCCTCGCGCATGATCAACAGCTCTTCACCGTTGACGTTGATCTCTGAGCCGCCGTACTTGCCGAACAGAACGCGATCGCCTGCATTGACATCCAGGGACTGGCGCGAGCCATCTTCGCGATATTTACCGAGCCCGGCGGCTATTACCTCGCCTTCCTGTGATTTCTCTTTCGCTGAGTCGGGAACGATGATGCCGCCGCGCACCTGCTCGCCTTCATCAATGCGTTTCACGATTACGCGGTCGTGCAGTGGTTGTATATTTGTCGTCATAACTTCTTTCGATTCCTTTTGATTTCTACCAGGGAGTTGGCTACGAGGCCGCGAATTGGTAGACCATTATTCGGCATTAACAAAAGCCAAATAATGACAAACTAATAGCGCGGGTAAACACCCTCACCTTTTGGTAGTTGAGCTGTAAGTTTCAGACGAATCTGGCGGGTCCAGAAGAGCTGAGAATGGAGTTAGCTGGTCTCGGTTCGATCCAACCTTACGCTTCGTAGTGCTATATGTCAAATAAAGCATATACTACATACGCACTATATCTGCTTACGCGCGATGCGAATGGTTGCCGTTATTGATTACGAGATAATGAAGTATGTTCTGCGGTCTGGTATCGGGTCATTTGAGCCACTCGCTGCCGAACCTCAAGTTGCGTATAAATTCGCCAAAGGCGCCAAAAATAAAGGACAAACCCAGGGCAACGAGGAATACGGCGAACGCGAGAACTACAATCGACGAAATACCGCGCCCTTTATAAGTCCTAACTGTGGTCCATGCTGCCCCACCTAACAGGATTACGCCTATTGCTATTTCTATCATTCGCATAGTTCTTGTTGATTTTTCAGACGGGCTGGCCCGAAAAGGGCCCCCGGATCCTCCTTTGTTCGTCATCATTGTATAAGACAAACTATCTGAGATCACGGCATGGCTATGTGCGTTAGAGCACAGACCCCTGTTAACCGAATTGCTATACGATTTGGACCGTAAGGAAAAGCGGGGAAAGCAGGCAAGAGAGTTAATAGTGGAAATTCCTAATATCTTATTAGCTGAAAAGGACCAGCAGCGGCCGCCAAGTCTCGCGGAGTTCGAGACAGCCGAAGGAAGCTTCAGACAACCAACCGCAGCAGAATTATCTATTCTTAACTTTCGGAAGTTGCGCGACGCTCGTAGTCATGAACAGGAATTGAGCAACGAATTCGCGCGGCTCTTGAATCGTGGATCGCCACTTGAATAGCGCCTTAAACCTGGTCCATAAATCGTTGCTCAAACTAATCTTCGAGATAACCTGATTAGGTAACCGCGCAGATGCGTGATAAGGTACGCGGGAACCGAGTTACAAGCTTACTCTCTTCTCAGCTCCTCTGGAATCACCCAGATCACCTGAAGTCCATAGCCAAACAATCTGAAGGAGCTAACTATGTTTACACGACATGTCGTAATGGAACTGAAACCAAATGCTACCACCACGGAGTTTACCAACGTTGTTGAGAGCAAAATTTTGCCACTCCTCCGTACACAAAAGGGATTCCGCGATGAAATGACGTTCGTCGCCGCGGACCGCTCGGAAGCTATAGCGATCAGCTTCTGGGACACTAAAGAGGAGGCCGAGGCCTACAACGTCTCAGGCTATCCGGAAGTATTGAAATTCCTGACGAGTCTGGTCGAGGGAACGCCCAGGGTTGTGGTAGCGGAGCTTGTTACTTCAACGGTACACAAGCTCGCAGCTGCGAAAACAGCGTAAAAGAAGACCTATTTCGAATGAGAGAGAGGGTGGACATCCACCCTCTTTTTCTTCGTCTGACAGACTTGATCGAAGCATCGCATTACTGGATGGACCACCCAGGTGATGACTTCAACAAATGCGGGCTTGGTCAGCTGCATGGATTTACACAAACACCCCTCGACAACGTACTCACCCTTCTATGTGGGGTAGCACACAGACGGATCTCCCCAGCAATGTAAACATTCAGGTGTGAGGGCAAACTTTCGTCCAACAAAACCCCGTGGTATCGAGAGTCCCGATCAGTTATCGCCTCTTTTTGCAGGCGATCAGCCAGTGAAACGACGCCGACGTCAGCAGTGAAGGTGGCGTCTCGATCATGATTCAACGAGACTTAGAGTTCCCGATGTCACCATCAACGAAAGTCTTGCAGGTTAAGAACAGTGCTTCAAATGTTGTGAATGACGATGGGTCACCCACCGGCGACCAGACGCAATCACGACTGCGCATTTCAGAACTCCGCTATCGGCGTCTCTTTGAAGCTGCACGTGACGGAATACTCATTCTCGATGCGGTCACTCTAAAAATCACCGACGTCAATCCATTCATGACTGAGTTGTTGGGCTACTCACACGCCGAGTTCTTAGGAAAGGAGCTTTGGGAAATCGGTCTCTTCAGTGATAAGGAGGCGAGCCAGGAGGCCTTCAAAGAATTGCAGAGATCAGGCTATCTCCGCTACGAAGACTTGCCGCTTCAAGCCACAAACGGAAAGCTCAGGGATGTCGAGTTTGTCAGCAACGTTTATGAAGAAGATAGTCATCAAGTTATACAGTGCAACATCCGCGATATCACTGATCGAAAGCGAGCGGAGAAAGAACGGACGCTGCTCCTGGCAGCAGCACAATCAGCTCGCGCGGAAGCTGATTCGGCTAACGGCGTCAAGGACGAGTTTCTTGCCACCTTGTCTCATGAATTGCGGACTCCTCTTACCTCGATCCTCGGCTGGTCACATCTGCTCACCACCGGCCAGCTCGATAAACAGCAGACTGCTCGTGCGATCGAGACCATCGCTCGCAACGCTCGAGCTCAAGAGCGACTCATCGATGAATTGCTCGACATCTCGCGCATCATGACCGGCAAACTCAGCCTCGATCTACGCGCGGTCAAACTCGCGCCATTGATTCAGGCTGTCGTAGATGACGTGCGCCCCGCGGCAGATGCGAGAAGCATTAATCTGAAGGCGGCATTCGACTCGAGCATGGGTCCCATTTTTGGCGACCCCGACCGTCTTCAGCAAATTGTCTGGAACCTATTAACCAACGCGATCAAGTTCACACCTCAGGGAGGCGACGTGCAGGTACGCCTTGAGCGAAATGACTCGCACGCTCTGATCACTGTTCGCGATAGCGGGCAAGGCATCGCCACCGAGCTGCTGCCGCACGTCTTCGAGCGCTTTCGCCAAGCCGATTCCTCGAACACACGCAGCAATGGTGGTCTTGGACTAGGGCTCTCAATTGTGCGTCAGTTGGTTGAACTTCATCGAGGGACGGTAACGGCTGAAAGTTGCGGTGAAAATGCGGGTACCACCTTCAGAGTCATGCTTCCGCTTTCGAGTCTTCATGAAGTCGCCAACGCACCAGAAAAAACAGAACCAAAGAATGAACGGAATAGTCCGACCACAGCGCAGCACTCGCTCAGTGGTCTGCGCGTCCTCGTCGTCGATGATGAACGGGACACTCGTGAGCTTGTCGCCTTGATGCTGACGACGTGCGGCGCCCAAGTGGTCTCAGCAGGGTCTGCCACTGAAGCTCTGGATCAAATGGAGCGACAACGATTCGATCTGCTGATCTCAGACATCGGAATGCCGGAGATGAACGGATATGATCTGATCAGCAGAATACGTCAGCTCGGCGAAGAGCATGGCGGAAGAACTCCTGCTGTGGCATTAACGGCCTATGCTGGAATCGACGACCGAAAGCGCGCGCTGGCGGCTGGCTACGAAATGCACATTCCGAAGCCTTTCGTTGGCGCCGAGTTAATCACCGCTGCAATTTCTCTTACCGAACGACACAGCGGCTTGGCATGAGGCTTTTACCGGCCAGATTTTGTGAAGAAGTCATTTTAGGTAAGCCTTGATGACTTTTGAACATCTCAACACTTCTACGTCATTCGACCAAGCCCCCACACGGAGTTGTGTGTGGTATGCCACATAGCTGATATACTTTCTCCAAGTTAATGGATTGTGCTTGCTCTGAGCCTCACGGGTTTGAGTTTCCGTTTAGGGCAACGCGTGGTGATCAACTAATGGCGAAACTTACTCGACCGATTGAACCGGTTGAAAACCGGCTGCTCGCCGCACTTCCGCGTGAGGAGTATGACCGCCTGCGGCCACAACTGCAGCAAGTTTCATTTGATCTCGGTGAAGTTGTTTACGAATTCGGAGGACACCTCGATCACGTCTATTTCCCTACGACGGCAATCGTCTCTTTGCTCTACACCATGGAAAACGGAGCGAGTGCCGAAATGGGTTTGACCGGTAATGATGGCGTCGTGGGGATTGCTCTCTTCATGGGAGGCGGCACCATGCCTAACCGTGCCGTCGTACAGAGCGCCGGTGGCGCAGTCCGAATGAAAGCCAGGGTGCTGCAAGATGAATTTGCGCGCGGTGGAAAATTTCAGCTTGTATTGCTGAGGTATACACAAGCATTAATTACCCAGATCTCACAGACAGCGGTTTGTAACCGTCTTCACTCAGTGGAGCAACAACTTTGTCGCTGGCTTTTGTTGAGTCACGACCGCGTAAAGGCCGATGAGTTGATCATGACTCAGGAGCTGATTGCCGACATGTTAGGCGTTCGCCGCGAAGGCGTTACCGTTGCTGCCGGTCGACTGCAGGATTCCGGAGCGATCAGCTACGTCCGCGGCCACATCAAGATCCTCGACCGCAAGAAGTTGGAAGCAACCGTCTGTGAGTGTTACCGCGTGGTCAAAGATGAGTTTGATCGGTTGCTGGGATAACAACCGGTTCCCAGGTTTCTAGCTCCGTCTTTCCCCTTTGTGGCCGCAGCGTTGATTTGTGCCACTTGAACTCAGGACGTAGCCTTCGCACTTGCCAACTCAGGCTGGCCAACCAACTCCTCAAAAAGCGTCCGGTAATGGATCATTGCCTGACGCAAGTCTTCTGTGTTGGCTTGCCCGCGGGTTTGACGAACAGCAATTTCGTGCGCCGTCCGGTAATTCTCCATCACCAGCGGATGATCCACGGAGATATCTGCCGCCCGCTGTTCAAAATCACTTACGGGATAGCCGCGGGTCGACATCACATCACCTAATAGTTGGTCCGCCTCCATTACCGCCCCTCCAGGTCCGTCAACGAACCTCGCCTGGACTCTTCGCCACGACTCCACAAAGCGCGCACGATCACCGGGAGCGAGTTCTCGGATTTTTAAACTCTCCACCCGTTCGGTGCGCTCTTTGAGCCCGGCTTCCGCATGTCGGCGGCTCCCGCCTTCATCCACGGCGCGGGCATATTCAGCGCCACCAAACTGCGCGCGCAGTTTTTTAGTTCTACGCCTTCGGGAAGAAATCCAGGCGGCGATAACTATAACCACAATCACGGCGAGAGCAATGACTAGGGCTAATTCTATTGTGCTCAATGTTCTTATGTTCATTACCTGTCTCCAGTTCTTGTACTACCCTCTGAGTTCTTAACACAGCGAGGTTAGCCATTCCGTGCGCTAGCACACAGATACTCGAAAGCTAAA
>CBFGMX010000237.1:0-6353 GCA_965649955.1 uncultured bacterium | reverse complement strand
ATTGGCCCGCGGCGAAATGGGAATCCTTATAAGTGATTGATAGCTTTGGCGTCCCGTACGGGAATCGAACCCGTGTCGCCGCTGTGAAAGAGAAGCGATTTGTATGAATTTAAAGGAAACCTGCGGCATGGATAGCACTGTAAGGTGGTCAAAGGTACTCTCAGGACAAGTTATTGGACGCTTAATGGACCCGCGCGGGACCGCTTCGGTCACACTGCCTTGAGCATTTCTTAGCACGAGCTTTATCACTTCACCTCCAGCATGGACCTTGCGACCTGAACTGCCACAGTCGTGTCTTTCAACGACACTGCCGCTGCTAACTCACGGCGTCTCTCGGTCTAACTCGAGAACCTGTTTGAAACCTTCCTTCTTCAGCGCTAAATAGCCTCTCTGTACCAGAGAGTCGCCTTTTGAATACGCATAGATGGCGATCAGATCAGATTGATTCAATTCATTGATCGCACGAACAGACAACTCGTCTTGCGGAATGTTCACAGCTTCGCCGAAATGACGTTGCGAATAAGCGTCTCTGTCTCGCAGATCGATAACAGTGACACGTTGCCCCGCTTTCATCATTTTTTTCAACATGCTCACAGTAATTCTTTCGATACTGGCGTCGGCGTCAGGCTCCAGGTCCTGATTGGCGAGCACGCCAAGGGTTTGCAAGACTTGTAATTCACTGCTTTGAGTTAACAGTCCTTGCCAGGCTTGGGACACAGTTCCATTTTTATCAACAATCAACAGCAAAGGCACACCCCTAGCGCCGAGCGTGCCAAGTGTTGACGGAAAAGATACGTTCCTGACTTCCTTGAAATTAAATCCAAGGTAATTCGCCGATTCCTCTATTCCTTTATCTCCGTCGGGTAGCAAAACGATTGTTTGTACATCACTTCGCGACGCCAATGCCCGCGAGAGCCTTTCATAAAAAGGGACGCTGTCGCGACAAAACGCACAATCGCTCTTTACTGCGATCACGACCGTCTGATTCACCGTGGCCCAATCGACGTTAGACAACGTAAGCCGTTTTCCAATCAACTCCTCGCCCACCGACGCTCTTTGCGTAGGCGGCGGAGCGGCAGGCTTGTGGTAATAATTCCTGAAAAGCAGATACGCCAGGACCATGCAAGTCGCTAATATGCCGATATTGATCAGTCGGGAAAGAATTCTGTTATTGATCCTATTCACGGCCTGTCCGCCTAATGTGTTTATTTATATTGACGAGGATTTGAGACCGTTCCGCGTCCGGCCCGGTCGATAGAAAAGTAGAAAGTCAACTTTCCGCGGACGCTCAAAGGCTCACCGCGATAGGTGCTTTTCTTAAAACGCCACTGCTTAACTGCTTCAGTGACCGAGTTTTTGATCTCTTCATCCGGCGCTTCCAGGATATTTACAAGCTCGATATTGCCGTCGCCGTCATACTGAACACCGACAACGGCAACCCCCTTCTTCCCACGCTTTCTCGAAGCCTCCGGATACTCGGGTATCACCGTTTTAAGGGCAGAACGGCGTATGCCATCCTCTCCCACCATGACTACTTTCTTCTTGGGAGCTTGTGCCTGCGCGATAACCGCGAAGACGATTGTAAGGCTCAACAGAAATGAGGTTTTGGTCATTTCTACCACTAGTCTTTGCTGCGAGATTTAAGCTGTAGCAGTTTCGTGCTGAGCAATCTCGCCTCTGCAAGGAGCACTTCAGCTTTGAGTTCGTCGCTCTTTAGATCGCGCAACTGAGATTCAACGAGCTGCGGAGACATTTTCATCAGCGGTGCCAACGATTTGCTGAAGTCGAACTGCACCGAGTTCAATCTCAGCGGGAACCTTATCGTAAGCGGCCCAATCACCACTTCTTCTCCTAATTCAACCTTTGCCACTGAGTATTTGTTGAATTCCTTGACTGACGTCGCCAGTACTGAGACAGCAGAGTCGGGGTCGGTGCCAGCAAGCTGACTTGCGGCAGCAAGAGTCAACAACGGACGTCGCGGATCGTCAAGCGCACTGGTTGATTTCAAGGAATCATTGATCGCCTCGTTTGCTCGGGCTGTATTCTTTTTAGCAATGTATGCCTGTGCGACTCCCAGGCACAGGATTGCACGCTCGGCTCCGTGAGGCATTTTCCTCGTAATCTCTTCGACGCTTGAAGGTTCGCTGGATGCGTCTAGAAACGACGTGGCAGCGCTCCCGAAATCGATCAACGTCTCCAATTTTGCCCGAACTTTGAGATTCGAGATTTTATTCGTCACGCGCCTCGCGTCTGCAAAATCTCCCTTGCGCCAGAGGCCAAACACGAGATCCAGATACCTGATGTCTCTGCGTTCATCGCCTGCTAGCTGTTCAATCTCCCTAATGGCATCTTCAGGATCTGCATACCCGGTTTTATTGATGTTAGCGTACGTGCTGGTCTGCGTTAGCTCGGGTGGAATGTCCGAGGAGAGGCCAGTCATCGCGATCCGAAGTTGCGGCACAAACTCCGGCAGATATTTTCCCATCATCGGCATCAACAGATACGCCGTGACGTAGTAGAGCTGTTTCTGCTTCGGCTCGGAAACAGGACGCATCAAGCTTATGGAAGCGACGCGCAGGTAAGCTTGTACGAGCGATGTTGAGATCCCTGGGCGTTCCACCGTTATTTCCGGAACTCCAAAAGGAAAATTACCGACACGTGTGTTTACGACTGATTCTACATTCGTTGGTTCCAGCTTCGGTGAGGTGAACACATAAGTTCCAAACAACAAAAGCAAATTGGCGTCGACCGATGGGCTACTGAGAAGCTGATCAAGAGACCTCAGAAACAGCGCGTCCGCTTTCTTCTGGTCCTTCAATCTGAGTTGGCGGAGAAAAACCGGCATTGCCGGACTAACGCCGTCCTGAAGACTCAAATTGGCCAGGCGATCTGCGCTCTCCGGATCTTCTCGGACCAACCTGTAAGCCGCATCGAAGCTGCTATTTGAATCTGGAATATTCGCAGCGCCAATCAGTTGTTGTGCAAAGCTGACGTCTGTTGCTTTGATGATTGAGAGTATCTTCCGTCGAAGGTTTGACACTTCCGCTGGAGTTAAGCGGCTGTCGTTTTTCCGCGCTAACACATCCAATGATTCTGAAAACAGCTCTTTCGCAAACGGCTGATCGACCTTCCAAGCGATGTTCGCGAAACTGGCAAGCGTGAGGACCCGGGTTTTTACATCGTCAAGCGCGACGACGCGATTCCCAAGCACATGAAGCCGAGTCAAGGCGGAATTCTCTTTCTCCTTGATGTCGGCTTCAGTGTCGCCATCTTTGTTCTTAGCTTTTCGAGATGCAGATGGCTCCGCTGAACGGCGCTGAGCGGCAGATATAACAGGGAAAGCTACTAGCAAGGACAAAGTTAACAGGACGAGAATCTTTGTCTTCATGTTTTCGGCGACCGCTCGCAAGCAGATCCCTCCCCCAACCGCCATTGCGCTGACAATTTAAGTTAAATCTTTACGGCGGCTTAATCCATGCCGAGGTCGCACCACCAGCCAACGGAGCAGCCGCAAGTATTCTGATTCGCCTCGCAGGTTGTAACGCATCCGTACCAATCCCAACAACCATCCGTGGTACACGCCACACAGATGCCAGAGCCGGGGTCAGGCCAGATGCAATTTGCACAAGACTCTGCGACTGGTAATGGCTGGAAGCTGAACGCGCTGGTTATAACGACCAGTCCGAGCAAGAGACAAAATCGGAATCGAAGCGAGGTGAGCAGTGCTTTCACTATCCCTTTCATGTAAAGTCTCCTTTGTCGTCATTGAAGGAAGCTACGAAAATTATGGCCGAGGACGTGAGCTGGAAGTAGCTTTGGATTCCTTCGAGGCCGCATACTAACGAAAAATTGGACCAAGAGTCAATCTTTCGATTTGCCTCATAAAAAATCTACTCGAAATCGAATCGTTGCCTCAAATAAAAAATCTACTCGAAATGAGAGAGATTAACTCCTCAAGGCTGACGCCAAAGACCGGGTAGAAAATGAGGCTGACGATGAAGGAGAGGAAACGCATTGCAGAGGCGACCGCGGATCGTTTGGGAAGCAGAGTGCAGACGCTGAGACTACGCCGCGAAGTCTGCGCGAGGTCGAGGCGGAATCCGTGGCTCTTCTGTGTTGTGAATCTTTGGGGCTTGAGGGAACAGAGTTTGCCGAGGATACATTCAAAACTGGATCCGCCGAGGGAACGGTTTTGACGCGGAAGCGATACCCGAAAAGAGCGCCCAAAAGATCTTCCGCGCTGCCGATCAAATCATCCGTGCGGGACGTCCTGAAGTCCATCCAGTCACGGCATAACCAAACCCCTGAGAAGGAACCGCTGCCAAATCCGAACACACCCGCCCACGTATCTTAAATTTGAGATCACCTCCGGTTGATTCACCCGCCACAAACCATAACCCCAAAAAACGGCATAGACTCGGTAGAGTAGATACGGAATTAAGGCGAGTGCGGCGGGCTGATCTAAAGTCATGAGAAGGGCAAAGAGAGTAAGGTCAAGTACCGGGAATACTGCCCCAATAACAAAACTGAGGTATAGATTCCGGGCGCGAAAGATCACATAGTTGCTCAGCCCGTTAACCGTCATCATGAGGACGATTATTCCCCCCGCCGCATACCACCTAACAGGGTAGTTATCGAGGCGCAAGAGGCGATAAATAATCCAGCAGAAAATTACGTAATAGACCACCCCAATAATTGTCCACATCCACAGCGGCACGGAGTAGCGCGGGAATCGCAAAGTAGCGAAAAAGGCTTTAACATTTTTCCCCGCACACGCACCCTCTAACACAGCGGCCGTTCCGCAGATAAGGAGTGAAATTAGAATGCCAGGAATCGCTGTCATGCTACGCCCTCACATCGTGAAGCCTAGTCCCTCGAATATCCAGTCCCGCGCTCCGCACTCTGCCACACCTAGTTTCTACTTGAATATCTGCAACATACCTAACAGTTAGACCACGCCCTTTCATCCCCAACGCTCAGACGCCGCACGGCTCACATAAGACCTTCCTAGTTACTTATAACCCCCGATGGCACTCGCAAACGCCGCGCGACGATAGTTGGAACTCTTGAGGAATATCCAACTGAGTCGGACGCCCAAGCTGCGGCAGACCGCTTGCGCTTAAACATCAACGATCCCACTCGTCGAGGAGCCAACAAGGATATTACGGTGGAAAGTTTAGTTAATCATTATTCCGAGCATGAACTGCCGGACATCTTTCATAAGAATGACCCGGCCCGGGTTTTGGATGATGAACAACGAAAGACTTATTCCACTCAACATGCCTACGATGGTTATTTGAGGAAGTGGATTTTACCTCGCTGGCGATCTTACAAGTTGTCGGAAGTCAAAGCCGTCGAAGTCGAACAATGGTTAAAGCGGCTTTGTTTCGAGAGCGTTGAGCCACTGGCGAAAGGCAGTAAGGCCAAGATCAGAAACATCATGAGTGCGCTTTACTCACACGCGATTCGGTGGGAATGGACCACCAGTAACCCGATCACGAGTGTTAGACAAAGCGCAAAGCGACAGAAAATTCCTGAAATCCTGACAGTATGATGAACTCGTGAGCCTACTGGACGCCATTCCAGAGCCGTTTAGAACAGCGGTCTTTCTTGATGGCGCGAGTGGTTTACGCGTCGGCGAACTGTTAGGTCTTAAATGGGAAGATGTAGATTTCGAGCGCGACGTTATCCACATCAAACGCTCGATCGTCAAACAGAGGATTGGTCCACCTAAAACCGAAGCCTCACAAAAGCCGATTCCACTGAATACGGAATTAGCAAAGTCGCTTCGCCTCTGGAAGATGAAAACAACCTACAATCGGCCCGACGATTGGGTGTATGCCAGTCCCGCCATGAACGGTACGCAACCGTATTGGCCTAACTCGATCTTCCGTGTCTATATCAAACCAGCCGCGAAGAAGATTGGGCTAACAAAGCGTATCGGCTGGCATACGTTTCGCCATACGTTCGGCACCATCTTGAACGCCAACGGCGAGAACCCGAAAGTCATTCAGGAATTGCTGCGTCATGCAAACCTCAAAGTCACTATGGACACTTACGTTCAAGCAGTTAGTGATGAGAAACGCAAAGCGCAGAGCAAGGTCGTCAAGATGCTTCTGCCTGGCATTCCCAAAAGGGAAGCGGTCTAGCTTAATGGACCCTTATTGGACCCTCGGCGAAAATGGGACTCTTTGTAAATGATTGATAGTATTGGCGTCCCGTACGGGAATCGAACCCGTGTCGCCGCCGTGAAAGAGAAGCGATTTATAAGATTCAACGGAAACCTGCGGCATGGATAGCACCGTAAGGTAGTCAAAGGTACTCTCAGGAATCGTTATTGGACGCTTAATGGA
>CBFGMX010000236.1:0-6422 GCA_965649955.1 uncultured bacterium | reverse complement strand
ACTTAATCACCTGCGTATCGCTGCTCTTTCCAGGGATCGCCGTAATTGTGATAGCCCGCCGATTCCCAGAATCCCGCCCGGTCTTCTTTGACGAGTTTGAAGCCACGCACCCATTTCGCGCTTTTCCAAAAATAGAGGTGCGGCACAAGCAGGCGTGCTGGACCACCGTGCTCCGGTGCGAGTGGACTTCCGTCGTATTCGTCAACGATCCAGGCCTTTTTGCCACGGACGTCGGCGAGCGGCAGATTCGTCGTGTAACCGCCATCGCAAAAAGCGACGAGATAGCGAATTTCGGGCTGCGCTTCAAGGTTGATGCTTTCCAGCAATGTGTCGACCGAAACGCCAGTCCACACGGTATCGAGTTTGGACCACTTCGTGACGCAGTGAATATCGACCGTGACGGTTTCGCGCGGCAGCTTCCGGAATTGGTCCCAGGTCCATTTCAAGTCTTCCGCTATCTCTCCATAGATGGAAAAGTCCCACCGCTCGAGCGACGTTCGCGGAGTCGGTCCCGCGGACAACACCGGGAAGTCCTTCGTTTCATATTGGCCGGGAGGAATGCGTTCCCGCAGCGCGTTATTCGTTTGCCTCGCCCGTCCTTTGAAACCGCGTGAAATGAAATTTTGAGCCATAACTACCTACCTTGATAAACCTATGTCGCATGACCGAATCTTTCGGCAATCACTTCAGTGGCTGAGCACTAACAGGATCAGGCGGCTTGCAACCAGCCGGGCAGTTGGACCAACTGGCTCATCGGCGTTTGATCGGCCATCTTCTCCTCAAACATTCATCTGCTCAAGCGGCAGCCCGCTCGTCGAGTTCGACAGGATCACACAGAAGCGACAAGTCGAACCGTGGTCATCTCTGAAGAGCATCAATAGCTTCCTCAAGCATGTACCGGTCGGCTGCGACTGACGCCTCCTGCGGACTGCTGCCGTTCCGACGCGCGCTTAAGTATGGTGCGTACCAATCCCACCAGTTGTGCTTTGCGTGCGTCTTCTCATAATGGTCGTGTTGCTCCGCGGTCTCGTGAAGAAGTTCTGCAAGCGCAGCTACGTCGCTGGCGGGGGCGGATTCCCACTCGCGTCCCGGAAGTCGCGTTGTTATCTCCTGAAGCAGCCAACTGTTGCCATCAGGATCCTCGAATGACGCGAACGAGAAGTAAGAACGACCTTCAGGGTCATGCCCCGGCACGCGTGAGTTGTTTACGGTGTCATTGAATGGACCAGCGGCGTAATGGAAGACTTCGCTCACGTCAACACCACGTGCGAGCAGATCATCGCGAGCAGCGTCAATGTTTTTCACGGCGAGAACCAGGTTCGCTGAACCGGGTTTACCTAAATTGGTCCCCTTGCCAAAGATGAGTGAAGCGTCCGATTTGGCTGGCGTAATTTGTACGCCGCGAAAGTCACCGTTCGCGATATCTATGTCGAGCCGCCAGCCGAGATTCTCGTAAAACGCCTTCGCGCGATCGACATCCGAAACCCCAAGCAGCACAACTTCGAGCTTCATGTCTACGGGTTCGGACGTCAGCGCCGTACCTGTTTTGTTAACTACGTCACCGCTGGACATAACTGTTCTCCTTTTCATTCGGGAGTCTTTACAAACTCTGCTTCTGTAGAAGCGTGGCGCGCAACCTGAGGCCTGCGTCTACTTCCTTCCTGGTTTTTCCGATCGGTCCGGAATCGTCAGCTGCTTCTCCGCCTCATCGACGATGATCACTGCTAGCAGTCGCGCAGGCGTCGTGGCACTTGCGTTCTCGCTCACTCGATGATAAGCACCCGGATTTTCAAACCATGTCTCACCGGCTCGGTAGACGCGCGCTGGTTCGTCATCGACCTGGCTGCGGACCTCGCCCGACAGGACGTAGGCGTAGATGAAAGCCGAGCGGGCGTGCCGGTGCGAAGCCGAGCCTTCGCCAGGCGGATAGTCGATGATCCGGCTGACCAGGCGCTTCCCCGGCACGTTAGGGATCGGCACGTCTGCCACAACTTTTATGGTTTCGTTGACAGGTGCACTGAGCGTGCTCGCGGCTGTGGGCGCGGTGCTACGATCGGTTCCGGTGATTGCCGACTGGTGCGCCTGCACCACATACAACGCCACACCAATGCTGACGATGAAGGCCGCCAATTTAATAATTCGAACCGTTTTCATGCTGACCTCCTTTTCGTTCACCATAGCGGAGGCGAGTAGACCACAAGCTTCAACGTGAATCTATTAGACGATGGTATTGGTCGCTGCCTTCGGATTAGTACGCAACAGAAGGAACGTGTAGACCATCAGTAGTGGTCCACGTCGATGACGGCTTGCGCAAATTCACGAGGCGCTTCTTGCGGCAGGTTGTGTCCGACGCCGCCTTTGACCACACGGTGCGCGTATTTGCCCGAGAATTTGCGGGCGTAGGAACTGGCGTCGGGATGCGGAGCACCGTTGGCATCGCCTTCCAGCGTGATAGTGGGCACGGTGATCACGGGAGCCGCAGCTAGTCGCCTTTCAAGCTCGTCATACTTCGGCTCACCTTCAGCCAGGCCCATGCGCCAGCGGTAATTGTGGATCACAATAGCGACGTGATCGGGATTGTCAAACGACGCCGCACTGCGCTCGAAGGTCGCATCATCAAAGATCCATTTGGGCGAAGCGAGCTGCCAGATTAGTTTGTTGAAATCACGACGGTATTTTTCGTATCCAAGCCGGCCGCGCTCCGTCGCGAAGTAAAATTGATACCACCATTCGAGTTCGGCCTTCGGCGGCAATGGCATCTTATTGGCTCCGGGGCTGCCAATGAGATAGCCGCTCACAGATACGTGCGCCTTGCAGCGATCGGGCCAGAGCGCTGCGATGATGTTGGCCGTCCGCGCCCCCCAGTCAAATCCGCCGACGATCGCTCTATCGATTTCCAGCGCATCGAGCATCGCGATAACGTCGGTCGCGACGGCCGTTTGCTGAGCATTACGGATAGTCTTGTCAGATAGAAAACGCGTCGATCCGTAGCCTCGCAGATACGGGATGATCACGCGATAACCTTTCGATGCCAACAGGGGTGCAACATCCGAATAACTGTGTATGTCGTAGGGCCAGCCGTGCAGCAGGACGACCGCGGTGCCGTTGGCCGAACCCACTTCGGCATACCCAACGTTCAGAACGCCGGCACCGATCTGTTTCAAGGCTGAAAACGAGGGGTTCGGTCGGGCCCCGGCCGAAGCCAGAACTGGAGCCGTTGTCGCGTTCGACTGTGCCTGCGCCGAACTCGTTGATCTGAGGTAGGCGGCCGCGATACTCATGGCCGCATTGGCAAGAAAGCGGCGCCGATTTTGATTGATTGCCTCTGACATACATTTCTTTCCAAGCCGACGATGGGAAAGCGAGCAAACTGATACAGCTTCGCCGCCGTCACGCCGCTTTCGCCGACGCGGTAAATGTCGCTGCATTGTTCTTTACGAAATCCTCCATGCTCACCGGCCTTTGGCCTGTTAGCGTGAACACGTCAGGCGACAACCGATCGTAGCGTCCCGCGCGATGCAGATGGGCCATCGTAACGAGGTGGTCCACCAGGTGATTAGACAGTCCGCGCCCGAGCAAACCATCGCGCCATTGGTGGACCGCAATATCCTCAAACGTGATCGATCGGCCAAGGGCCTTCGAGTACTGTTCGGCATAGAAATGCATGTTTTCTGAAGCCGGTCCAGTCAGGTTATAGATCCTGCCAATGTGCGGCTGCGAATCAGCAAGCACGGTGGCGATCACACACGCAACATCTGAAACTGCAACCGGTGAAGTTTTTCCTTCGCCGAACGGCAGTCTGATCTGATTGGATTCTCTGACAGAATCAGCAGTGAAAATCAGGAAGAAACCCTCGAGCAGCACTGTAGGCCGGATTTGCACCACCGGTAGGCCGGACCAGTTCAGCGCTTGCTCGGCGAGCCAATGCAGCTTGTGTTGGGGACTCGGGGTCGTTTCGGTAATGCTCATTTGGGAAACCGTCATCTGCGACATATTCACGAACGCTTTCACTCCGTGGTACTTCGCGACGGCCGCCGCATTGACGGTTGCGGCGAGATAATCATTTGAAACCGACATACCGAAGTACATCGTGTCACAGCCGACAATTGCTCTGTGCATGGAATCGAGATCCAGCAGGTCCCCAACCACGATCTCCGCCCCCATGTCGCGCAACGCCTGCGAACGTTCGTCTTCGTTTCTCACCATCGCACGCACTGCTTTGCCCTGCTTCAACAGCAGTTCCGTGACCGAGCGGCCTATGCCGCCGACGCGGCCTGCCGCACCCGTGACGAGAATTGGATTTGCCATTTCGCTTCTCCCTTACGAGATTGGTGATCAGGTCCCATTCAACCGGCGTGAGCCTCAGCCGTCTCAACAATCCACTCGAGCGGTCTTGGTTGAAAATTCAGTTCGCGCTTCGCCTTCGCATTCGAAACGCCTCGTAGTTGCGTGCCGTAGTAAATGGCATCCGCACCACCATCCGTCTTTAAAGCATCATCAACCGAAACTTGCGGCGGTGGCGGAGCATTCAGCCATTTAGCAAATGCGGGAAGCCATACGCGCACCGGTAAAGGTTCGTCATTCGCAATCACGTAAATGCCCGGATTCCCTTGCTCTGCTGCGGCGGCGGTAGCAATTGCCGCGTCCTCGATGTGTAACCACGACCAGACGCCGTTGCCATTGCCGATGATCGGGAACTGTCGCTGTTGCACCTGTCGGCCAACATCGCCCTCGGGGCTGAACCACGTGCCTGGTCCATAAAAGAAGCCATAACGCAAGGCGATGCCTTCAATGTTCGGATTTGCGAATAAGCGATGCTCGATCTCAGCTACGAGGCGGGCCTCTGCGGCAACCGCAGGAGAGGCATCAAACGCGAGCGGCGTTTCTTCGTCTGCCAATCCCGGACCAGGAACGGCCCACGATGCGATCGACTGTCTCACGTAACGCCGCACACCGGCCGCCAACGCTGCTGCGAGGACGTTCGCGCCTCCTTCCAAACGGATGCGAGTGTTCAAAGGTGCGGCGGCCATCATTGACTCACGGGTGTAAGTTCTGGGCAGCGCAGTAAGTTGTTCGATCACAAGTTCCGGTTGAGTGCGAGCGACAACGGCTTTCACAGAATCGGGATCAAATACATCGGCGATCGCGGGTTCTATGCCCTGTTCGACTAAAGCCTGTGCGTTTTCGGTGGAACGCATCAGAGCGACTACTGAGTGTCCTTTGGCAAGCAATCTTGCGAGCAGCGGACGGCCGATTGCTCCGGTTCCGCCTGCAACAAAAATCTTCATCTTATGGACCTCCTGTTGAGCATGGATGATTGATGAGTTAGACGAATTGCCAGGTTAACGATTGGACGTCGTGGCACTCATCTGACGCAGCGATCTGAAAGCCGCACGGAGTTCCGCCGCAAAAAGCTGCGGCTGCTCCCACGCGGCAAAGTGACCGCCTCTGTCGAGCTTGTTGTAGTAAATGAGTTTCGGGTAGGCCCGCTCGGTCCAACTCCGCGGAGCTTCATATTGCTCACCCGGAAAGACGCTCACAGCAACGGGAATCGAGACGCCCTTAGTGTTGAAAAAGCCACCTTTATATTCCCAGTAGAGACGCGACGCCGAGACGCCTGTGTTCGTCAGCCAATAAAGCGTGATGTTGTCGAGGATCTCGTCACGCGTCAGTTCGCCGGTTGCGCTAGTGGTCCTGTTCAGGGCCGCGGCGACCGTAGCCGCGGGCTGCCCGTCAGCATCATTATGGTCAAGAAGCCAGGCAGCGAGGCCGACGGGCGAATCAGCGATCCCGTATAACGTTTGCGGACGCGACCCCATCAACCTCGCGTAGTCGACTTGTTTGAAAGTTCTGACGAGTTGCGCATAAGCGCGCTGTTCGTCTGCTGAGAGCCCGGATGGCGCTGGGGCACCCGCCAGGAGCGGCTTGTCGACATCAGCCGGAACGGTGGCAGGCATGTTGGTGTGGATGCCGAGCAAACCAGCAGGAGCTTGCAACCCCATCTGGTCGACAACAAACGCGCCCCAGTCGCCGCCCTGCGCCACATAGCGAGCGTAGCCGAGGCGCTTCATTAGTTCGGCCCAGGCACGTGCCATGCGCTCGGGGCCCCAGCCGGTGGTCGCCGGCTTGCCTGAAAATCCGTAACCAGGCATTGACGGGATTACAACGTGAAATGCGTCTTCAGCACGTCCGCCATGCGCTGTCGGATTCGTGAGCGGATCGATGATCTTCAATTGCTCGATTATGGAACCGGGCCAACCGTGCGTGACGATGAGGGGCAATGCGTTCTCATGCTTCGAGCGAACGTGAATGAAATGAATGTCGAGGCCGTCGATTTCAGTTATGAATTGTGGTAAAGCGTTCAGCCTCGTTTCAACTTTGCGCCAGTCGTAATCTGTCGCCCAATACTGAGCTAGTTTTTG
>CBFGMX010000235.1:0-6423 GCA_965649955.1 uncultured bacterium | reverse complement strand
ACGAAAGCGATCGTACCTGCGCGGCGCATGGCGTTCAAGCGGACGGTCACGCTTTCACGAGTAGAGCCGACGATGGAGGCTATTTCGCGATGAGGCAGGGGGATGTCGATGAGCACGCCTTCGGGTTCGGTGACGCCGTAACGCACGGAAAAATCGGCGAGCAGGCTGTCGAGACGTGCGGGGATTGCGTTAAGAGCGAAATCGGCCAGCCGACGCTCGGCATGATCAAGTCGTTGACCGATTAGTCGGAAAGTGTAATCATGAAGCCGGTCATCCTCAGCCATCCCCCGTTTGAAGTCCCCGACCTGGATTCGCAGGAGCCTGGAGTTTTCGTAGGCGATTGCTGAATTCGCACGTTGCCCCGCTAGAGAATAGAGTGCTGATTCGCCGAAGAGCGATCCCTCTGGAAGGATGTCGATCACGGCTTCCCGACCCGTGTCAGTTTCGATGCGGCAAAGCTTTATTCGGCCACGAACGATGGCGTACAGGCAGTCTGCGGGTTCGCCTGCGCGGTAGACAAACCGGCGGCGACGAAAGTCGAGGACCACTGAGCTACGAGCCAGATCGGCGACGAGGGAGTCAGTCAGTGTCGAGCCAAATTCCAGGCCACGAATTAGTGCCGAGCGATCATCGGAGTTTAAGTCTCTGGCGCGCTTCTGTTCCTGCAGGGACTTCATCTGCACGTCTCTCTGGGGTCGGGTTAACAGGTCTATGTTTGAATCGCCTTTGGCAGCGTGGTTCGAATTCAAGTGGCCTATGCGGGTTTGTTTCTACGATTGTAAGGAAACCCGCCGTGATATTTCCCGGGTTTGTTTGCTCTCTTTCGATTGAATCTTTGACGCGACGCTTAGGGCGAGTGCCGGCACGAACGTTTACCGAGGCTCGAACTGTAGCATGAAGCTTTTGGCCGCGCAATACTTATAGGTCCAACACCCACGTTTTATGGAGCCTAAATCAACCATACTTATCGTCGACGACAACCCCGACAAACTCGGACTGCTCGAAGCCGCGTTCAGTTTGGCCGGCTACAACGTGACCACCGCGACCGACGGCGACGAGGCCCTGGCGGCGATAGAATCCTATCAACCTGACCTGGTGATCACGGACGTCATGATGCCGCGCATGAATGGGTACGAGTTGGCCCAACGAATACGGTCCAACCCGGTAACCAAGTTTATTCCCGTGATCATGCAGACAGCGGCGAGCCGTCGCGCCGAAGATCTGCGCCGGGCTTCGGAAGTGGGTGCGCTGGGATACATCACCGATCCAACCGACCTCGACCTTATGCTGGCCCGTACCAGGACACTTCTCGAATTCAAGGCTTACCTCGACGTTTGCGAAGAAGCAGCGTTTACGGACCATCTGACCGGCCTGGCCAACCGTCGCCGGTTCGAACGGCAACTCGAACGCGAGGTCGGACGCGTGTTGCGTTACGGTCATCCTTTTAGTCTCTTGATGATCGACATCGACAACTTCAAGAAACTCAACGACACCTTTGGTCATGACGCGGGCGACGATGCGATACGCCGGATCAGCCGCGTTCTGCGCGAGGGGACGCGCGGCATCGACCTCGCGGCGCGAATCGGCGGCGAGGAGTTTGCGGTGCTGCTGGTTGAAACGAGTCAGACCGGCGCGCTCGAGGTCGCGGAAAGGCTACGGCTCGCAGTTAAGTCATTGGAGACGCCATCAGGAGGCCGAATTACGGCCAGTTTCGGGGTTGCAGAATGCCCGACAGACGCGCAAACTACTTCTGGCATCCTAAAAGCTGCGGATGTCGCTTTGTATGAAGCGAAGAGAAACGGCCGGGATCGCGTGGTGCCGATGCAGCCGTTGATCAAATCGAACACGGTAGCGGCGGGCGACGTACAACGCGATTGATGGTGGATCCAGAGGACTAGAAGGATGGCTGATTACAAGGAAAAGTTTGACGAGTGGCAGCAGGCGGCGCGGCGCAAGGCACGCGAGCTCGACGAGAAGTTTGCGATTTCGGACATCGTGGGTGAGAGCGCGCGTGTTGCCGGCGAGGCTGCGAAACGTGGCGCGGAGACAATGGCCAGTAGCGCCGAACGATTGCGCGCGGAAGCTGAGCGGTTGAGTGAGGACGAAGAAGTAAGCGAAGCGACTCGTCGCGCGGCGAAAGGCGTGAAGATGGCCGGCGACAAGGTTCGCGACGTCGCCGGAGATGCTGGTCGAAAGGCCGGTGAGGTGTTTGACGACGCGAAGAAACATTACGAGCGAGCGTCGCAGGTTTTTGACAAAGGGGCGCGGTTGACGCGTGCTTCGAGCGCCGCGACTGTGGGGCTCGTGAAAGCGAAGGACTGGATCAAAGAGAACCCGGGCAAAGCGGCCGTTGTTTCCGTCTCGCTGGTGTTGGGCATACGTGCCGGCGCCGCGTTTCCGGGATTGGATGCCGTGCTTCTCGGAGCGCATCCGCACTGGCTGACTCATTCGGCGCTTCCGGTCTATGGTCTACGAAAAGCGGGCGAGAAGTTTGATAGTTACTTGAAGAAGCGTGAAGAGTTGATCGGGCGCGGTGAACTCAGCGAGGCTGAACAACAGCGCGTGGAGTTTGAACGAAACATCGCGAAGTATGTCGGCGCGCCGTTGTTGGGTGCGTTTAGTTGCGCAGCCGGTGCGGCAATGTGGGCGCAGATCTTCCAGCCTGGTCCAATCGTCGGCGCTCCGATCAGTTGGTTGTTGGGCGGTAATCCATTTCTCGATGGTGTCTGGTTATTCGCGAACGGAGTCATCTGCTTCCACCAGGGCTATAAGTTCTTCATGATCGCCCTTGCGAACCAGGAAGAAGTGGCCCGCGTCGTTCGCGAGATCAAAGGCCTACTACCAGCGGCTGCGACTGTTTAAAGGCGAGGCGACCTCTCACGTGATCTTGATCGGAAACGGCCAGAAGCAGAGGGCGTAGACGAGGAGGGTTACGAGGGCGATCACGAGGCGCCGGGTGCCGAGCGGTTCCATGCGCGCCGGTTCGGGATGGGGAAAGCGGAGCAGTATTCCCAACAGCACCGCGAACAGAAAGCCGCTCGGACTGCGATACCACCAGAAGCCGAGGATTGCCAATACCACCGCGGTGACGAAGGCGATGCGACCGATAAGAGAGTGAGCGCGAGCACCGAACAGGGCGTAGATGCCGTGTCCACCGTCGAGTTGGCCCACCGGAGTTAAATTCAAACTCGTAACAAGCAATCCGATCCACGCAGCCATGTAGTAAGGGTTAATCGGCGAGTTTGGATCGAGCGGCACTCCAAACAGCCAGGCCAGCAAACGGAACAACGGCGGATCGTTGAAATACACCGTGTAGCCATGCGGCGGCGGCGCCAACGGCGGCCCTACCGTCAAAATTCCCACTACAGACAACGGAAGCGCAACTACGAACCCGGCTAGCGGACCGGCAAGTCCTATGTCGAAGAGTGCCCGTCGCGACGGAATCAGGGAACGAATCTTGATGAAAGCCCCAAACGTTCCGGCCAGGAACACTGGCGGCGCGGGAATAAAGAACGGCAGTGTGGCGTCGACACGGTAGTAGCGGCACGCAAGGTAATGCCCCATCTCGTGCGAAAAGAGAATCGCCAGCAGTGACAATGAGAAAGCGACGCCCTCACCCAGCGCACGGCTATGAGTCAACGCGTATTTGACGAGATCGACGCAGTAGTAAAGAAACGCGAGCGGGATGTAAAGCAGGTAATCCAGCAATCCCGATAACGGCGGATCGGTCGGTGTGAAATCAGACGCGGCGAGGGCGACACCAGCAAGCGTCGTCGTTACGAACGTCAGAACAAACAAAGCGCCATGCAGCCGCCACTCGCGCGAAGATATCGTGATTACGGGTTTTGCGAATGAAATGTCCATCAAACCGAAAGGCTAGAGTGGACAACGTGCATTCCAACTCTAGCCTCCTGATAAATCAAACCGTGGCTAACACTAAAACTCGCCGGCGTCGCCCGATCCATTGTCTGCAACTTCGCCGTCTTCGTGCGCCTGTAACTCCTTGCCCGGCTTGAAGCGAATCGTCTTACCGGACGGAATCGCGACTTCCTCGCCGGTGCGAGGGTTTCGCCCGACGCCCCGCTTCCGCGGTTTCACCACGAAGACGCCAAAGCCGCGCAACTCGATTCGCTCTCCGCGCGTCAGAGCTTCCTTCATCGAATGAAAGAGCGCCTCGACGGCTTGTTCGGCTTTCATTTTTGGTACGCCGGTTTTATCGGCCACGCGATTTATGATGTCTAACTTGATCACGTCTTCGGGCCTCTTTTCTGGTCCCGCGGGGGACGATGTCTGGGCTGCAAATGCAGGGAAGGATGATAGATAGCGTCAGTAAAGACTGTCAAGGAATTGGCTTGCCACACCCGGACAACACGGCTATAAGTGGTGTTTGACAACCGGGGGAGCGAAAGCTAACCTCAAAACTCGATGAGTTATGTTTGGAATTCGAAAACGCCGGCCGCCACCATTTGGCGGCGTCCACGTCGACGACGACAAAGACATCCAGGAACACAAGCCTGAAGACGCTTCACGCAACGACCTGTGGTCGGAGGCGCGCTTGTTGCTCCGCGATCTGATCTTCGCCCTGATGATCGCGGCGCTCGTCGTCGTATTCATCGTACAACCGGTGAAGGTGGAAGGCACGTCGATGCTCCCACGTTTGCACGACGGCGAACGGATCTTCGTCAACAAACTGATCTATTACGACGACTATCGCTGGGCGCCGAAAGTCGAGCGTGGCGACATCGTCGTGTTCTGGTTTCCCGAGGACCCTTCGAAGAGTTACATCAAACGAGTAATCGGACTGCCGGGCGACAAAATCGAGATCGTCGAAGGCGTGGTGCGCGTAAACGGGAGCGAGATCACAGAATCGTATCTCGATCCGCGCCTTAACCTGACACATCGCTCGATGGAGTCCACGGATGTAAAGAAGAATTACTACTTCGTGATGGGCGATAATCGCGATAATTCGAGCGATTCACGGATTTGGGGCCTGGTGCCCAAAAAATACATCTACGGTAAAGCGCTGTTTCGCTACTGGCCGCTGACTGCTGCGAGTGTGATACACCACGAGGACATTCCTCTGGCGGCGCCCGCTCCGCCTTACACCCGCGACTATCAGGACGCGCCCATGAGCGACGCGAACCCGCAGCAGCGCTGAGCATTGTTTCCCATGATTGATTGGTTACGCCTCCTGCTGATGATCTTCTACGCACCCCTGCGAGGGATGCGTGAAGCTCGCGATCGCAGCTCGCTCGCACCGATTGCACTCATCGCCGTGCTCAGCCAGCTCGCGTTTGACTTCGTTACTCGCAGGTTTGGGGCTTTGCCTGTTATTCCGCGGGGGCATGGATTTCTTGCGCTGTTGATCGAACCCGTGATGCCGGCAATGTTGATTGCCATCGTACTCGTGCCGGTCCTCACGCTGGTTGCCAATATGTTTGAGCGACGCGGCAGTTTTCGCGTCGTGATCACACAGGAGTACGCTCCCGTCGCAGCGTCGCTGTTTTATGTTCTGACCGCGGCAAACATTTTCGGGATTCTGGTGGCGAGCATTCTTCACTACAGCGGGACGCAGGCCCAAGCCGTCCCGGACATGATGCAGGCACTTGACCGGTGGCGGGCCATGCTGCCTGCAGGTCCCGAATACACCGAGGTGATCGAGCGTTTCAAGAATCCAGCGGTGATTTTCGATCAACTCTTTCGGATGCCTAGGTACGTCTTATTCGCATTCGGAACGGTTGCGGTAGTGAAGGACATTTTCCGGATGTCGACTGCGCGCGCGTTGAGTATCTCGTTCATCTCGTGGTTTCCGGTCTCGTTTCTCTTGCCGATAGTGGCATCGCTGTTATCAAGTGTGATGGGTTCGCCGCTGCTGCTGTTCTTCCTGTTTCTGTTGCTGCGCGGTTACTTCAGCGACATCATGGGTAGCCATCGTGCGAAGGCGGCGTTCAGGCAGAATCTCGAATCGGCAACGCTCAACCCGGCAGATGCTTCGGCGCACTACAACCTCGGCTTGATTCATCAAAGCCGCGGCGAGTTGGACGCCGCGCGGGAACGGTTCGAGCGCGCGTTGCAGATTGACGAGGGCGAGATCGACGCGAGTTATCAACTCGGACGCATCGCCCGACAACAGAAACGCTACGCCGACGCGATTCAAAATTTCGAACACGTTGTGGCGCACGATCCCGCGCATTCGCTGCACGAGATCTGGCGCGAAGTTGCCGCGACCTACATCGCGGCAGGCCAGTTTGAAGACGCGCGCATGGCGCTCGACCGGTTTCTCGAGCATCGTCCATCGGATCCGGAAGGTCTGTACCTGATGGGCCGCGCGCACGCGGGCCTCGGTCACAAGCGCGAAGCGACCAGTTTGATGCAGGCTTGTATCGAAGCGGTGAAGACGGCGCCGGCGTACAAATATCGCAC
>CBFGMX010000234.1:0-6429 GCA_965649955.1 uncultured bacterium | reverse complement strand
GCTCAAGGACCACAAGGATTACCGGGACCAGAAGGTCCGCAGGGTCCGAAAGGATCTGACGGAGCGCAGGGCCCGGCAGGTCCGGAAGGCCCTCAAGGATCCCAAGGCGCGCAAGGTCTACAAGGACTGCAAGGACCACAAGGCATACCTGGCCCAGCCGGTCCTCAGGGTGACAAGGGCGACAAAGGCGACACCGGCCCGCAAGGTCCGGCTGGTCCGTCCGGATCAGAGTTTGATCCTTCACTTGTCGCACTGCTTCGCTGGGATCTTATGCGGCCGGGAAACGCGAGTTTTCCTGTGGTGGGTATGGCGTTCGGCTCCGCCTTCGATGGAGAACACATCTGGGTTGCGAATCCTGCGACTAACAAGGTCACCAAGCTTCGCGCGAGTGATGGCGTCGTTGTAGGAAGCTACACCGTTGGCCTAGCGCCTCAAGGTATCGCTTTCGATGGTACGAACATATGGGTCGCTAATTTCAATAACAGCAACGTTACGAAGTTGCGCGCCAGCGATGGCACTGTGTTGGGAACGTACCCGGTCGCGGGTAGTCCGACCCGGATTGTTTTTGATGGGACCCACATCTGGGTCGCTAATTTCAACTCAGGCCGGCTGACGAAATTGCGCCTCGATGGTTCAACGTTCGGAGTCTTTACTGTTCCCGGCCCTTTTGGAGTGGTCTTCGATGGCGTCCATATCTGGACGGCTAACTTCAGCGCGGGCACAGTTTCCAAAATCCGCGCCGCTGATAACGTGCTCCTCGCCACCTACCCGGTTGGCTCGTTCCCGAGGGAGATCGCTTTTGACGGTAGGAATATCTGGGTAACTAACTTCAACGACAACACCGTCACCAAAATCAAAGCAAGCGATGGTACGGTGCTGGGAACTTATGCTGTCGGTTTACGGCCACACGGTATCGCCTTTGATGGCGAGAACATCTGGGTCGCCAATTCACAGGCAGGAAGTGTTACTAAATTGCGGGCCAGCGATGGCAGCGTCCTGGAGACGATCGCGGTTGGTGTATCTCCCCATCACGTTCTCTTTGATGGCAAGAGTATCTGGGTCACGAATTCCACCTCGAGCACGATTTCGCGAGTTGGCATTCACTGATCGCGCCGGAAGTTGTAGCGGCCCTCGTGCACATGAGGGCCGCTACACAATCCAATAGCGGGGAGAAAATCGGAATTACTCAACGCGTTTAAGGACTAACTTCAGTCCGGTCGACTTCTCATTTGTAATTGGTATACGCTCAGATCGGCCTCTGGTCTCGCCCCAGACTTCCGCGCTGATCGCGTAGTTAAAATCACCGTACACTTTAAACTCGAATCTTCCTTTTTCGTCGAGCTTGAACAATCGGACATAGCGATCGCCATCGTACAGCGAGACGTGAGAACTTTGAGGAGTTCGTCCATCCTGCCAAACTACTCTCCCGCTGACCACACGCTCTTTCCAGGGTGGGCCAAGACGTAAGGTAAGGTTCTCAAGCTTCGCACCTTCAGTTACTACAATCTTCGTCGCCGCACTAACTTCCTGTGCGTTGGGATAATAAGTTCGCGGATAGGGCGCGTCATTCTCATTGGGCGGTTCGTTCCGCGGGTTTAGTACGAGGTAATACTCACCCACCGCCACGCCTTCGAATTTGAATGATCCGTTCTCGCCAAGCTTCTCGAAATCACTTTTGTCTGTGTCAGCGGCGTTGACGAGATACACATACCCGGGACTTACCGCGCGACCTGAGGCGGTCAACACATTGCCCGAGACTTCCGCCGTTGCGTGTAAATCTACTTTGAACGTGTCGAGCTGCCGGTACTGACATTGGTTCCTTTCGACCTCTACTTCGTATTCAAATGTGGTCAATGTATCGGTTGTTTCCAGCCTGCCTTGGTCTTCTTCCGCATAGGCCATGACCGCGACCGCATAAGGAATGAATACGCGTACCACGTATTTTCCTGGTCCTGGTACGGATACGGAAAAATCTCCGTTGTCGTCCGTCTTGACTTCGAAAGTCTTTCCGGCGCCGTTCACCGTAACTTTGAGTCCGGCTAGAGCGTCATACTTGTTAGTCAAGAGGCGACCCAGAATTGACTCTTTAGCTTCGTGTTGGATCACCGTCCGAATGTAGTTCAAATCGTCAATTGCATATTCCAGGCTCGTTGTTCCCATACATGGGCCAGCAAAGAGTCGGTTACTGCTTTGGTCGCGCGCAGCGTAAATTAGATAGCGCTCTCCTTTCTTGAATTTCATGTCACAGCTCGTTCCGTGTAGCGTTTCGACATTCACTCGATTACCCGTGACGCCGCGAAAGGGTTGCTCGACGATGAACTGGAGCATCACGGTCGGCATTTGATCGTCGGACGTCTTCTCTACGGACGTGATGTCCAAAACTTGGCCCGCAAATACGGCATCGGCGCGCCAGTAAGCGGCGCAGATGGGTACGTTATATTCGTTGCACGTACAGCCGCGGGCTTCAGCGGGAATAAACGGCAGACAAGCGAGTGAGAGATAGATGAGGAGTAAACGCTTCATTTTTTTTGACCTCGATTCGAGCCTTAGTGCTGATCTTAGATACCAGTCTGTCCAGGTCTTACTGAGGCAAACACGACGTCGATGCCGGGTCGTTCCTTTTTTCTCAATTCAAGACAAAACAAGTCACCTATTCCCTTTGTCATCCGAAGGGCTTCCAAGCGGGCACGGATTGGGCGTAACATATCCGGGTGCGTCGCATCATCTCGATACTTCTCGTACTTGCTTTATCTGTGATCGCCCTCGCCGACGACGCGAAATATGCCGTTTTGATCGATGGACTCGGCAGTTACGGCCGCCCGATCTCGACGAAATCGGAAATGGCTCAGAAGTTTTTCGATCAGGGGCTGCGACTTGTCTACGGATACTATTCTCCGGAAGCTACAGCCTCATTTAAAGAAGCTAGTCGTCTCGATCCCGAAAATCCAATGCCTTACTGGGGCATGGCACTCGCACTTGGTCCGATTCCCAACAGCCGCTTTCAAAGATTCCCCGATGATCCGAAAGAGGAAGGCCGCAAAGCGATCGCCGAAGCGCGCGCCCGCGCGTCAAAGGGATCGGCCGTGGAACAAGCTCTGATCGAAACCCTTTGGGTGCGATACGACAGCGAACGCTACCTCGACCGCGATCTTCGAGACGCCGAGTACATCGAAGCAGCTCGCAAAACACATCAGCGATTTCCAAAAGATCTCGAAGCGGCGTACCTGTACGTTGATGCTCTAATGACGCGCGCCGCGTGGTCCTACTGGAAGCGCGACGGCTCGCCACTACCAGGCACGCGTGAGGCGGCCCGAACTCTCGATCAGATCCTGGCACGGAATCCAAACCATCCCGGCGCAGTTCATCTTTACATTCATCTGTACGAGAGTTCGGCGCACCCTGAGCGCGCATTGGCACAAGCCGATCGGTTGGAGTCGCTCATGCCGAAGGCGGGCCACCTGGTCCACATGCCTTCACACATCTACGTGCGAACCGGACATTACGAAAAAGCCCTGGCGAGCAATCAAAGGTCACTCGCCGTTGACGCTGTTTTTCAGAAGGACTGGGGAGATCGTCCGACTCCTAACCTTGGAACGTACGGCTTGTCATCGCGGACGCATGCGCGGCACGCATGGGACTTCATTAGATATGCGGCGATGCTCGCCGGTAATTACGCGCGTGCAATGGAAGCAGCCAAAGCGACCGCGGCCGGGCAGTCGCATCAGGGAATGGGCGCCGGCGAACGTGCTGCTTCAATGCCCTGGCTGATCAATAAAACTTTCGGAAAGTGGGATGCGGTGCTCGCTGAACCCGAACCGGCGCACGGTTCTGCTTACCTGCGCGGTCTCTGGCACTACACGCGCGGCAGTGCCTTTGCAGCACAGGGAAACTTCGCGAAAGCTGAAGACGAGTTGAAAGCGCTAAAAGCGGCGAGCGTGGATCCATCTGTCAAAGAGTTGATTGCGGCTGCGAATCCTGCGCCAGTGATCCTCGAGTTGTCGACGCGCGCTCTCGAAGGTGAGTTACTGTCTGGCCAGGGCCGTCATGACGAGGCGGTAAAAGCATTTGAAGCAGCGGTCAAACTCCAGGACTCATTGAAGTACATCGAGCCTCCGGATTGGGGACAGTCGATGAGATTGTATTTGGGCGCGGCCCTACTCAAAGCCGGGCGAGCGAAGGAGGCTGAAACAGTTTACCGCGAGGATCTGCGCGACTTCAGGAACAATGGCTGGACACTCTTCGGCCTGGTCCAGAGCTTACGCGCGCAAGGAAAGACCAGCGCAGCGCGAAAAGTCGAACAGGACTTTCAACGTGCGTGGAAGAATGCCGACGTGACTCTTAAAGCGTCGGTTTTCTGATTGCTATCGCGCGTTCCCGGATAACGGCAGTTTGCGAATGCGTGCAACCCAGCCGCCACCCGGCGCAAGTTTGATCGACAAGCGGGTTTTATTCTCTACGATGCTCTTTACTCGCTGGTAATCGCTTCCGATCCGGTCAGCATTGATTCCGTCCCTGTACTCGTCCAGCTCATACCGGCCCGCGGGAAGAAACGACAAGCTGAGTTCCAGGTCTCGTCCCGTCCAATCGGTCATAGCGCCTACGTACCAATCCTGATTATGACGACGTGCAATAACCACGTAGTCTCCCATTTTCGCGTGCAGCACTCGCGTCTCGTGCCAAACCGTGGGAACGGGACCCAGAAATTCCATAATCTCCGGCTCGCGCAGGTAGTGAGACGGACTGTCTGCCAGCATTTGCAAAGGACTTTCGTAGACGACGTACATAGCCAGTTGATGACCGCGAGTACCTAAACTCATTGGCCGCTCGAAAACCGGAGCGAAGTTTTTCTCACTGCCGCTGTTGACCATTGCGCCAGGCGTATAGTCCATCGGGCCCACGAGCATCCGTGAAAATGGCAGCGTCACGTTATGTTCAGGATTCGCATGCTTGCTCCACTTCGTTTGTTCCAACCCACGCACACCTTCATTCGTGAGCAGGTTGGGCCATGTGCGAGTCATGGTGGCTGCCCTGATCCCGCCGTGAAAATCGACCACCATCTTGCGTTTTGCAGCTTCGCGACAAACTCTCTCATAAAACTCCATCACCTTTTGATCGTCGCGTTGCATGAAATCAACCTTTAATCCTTTTACCCCCCACTTTGTGAACTGATTGAAAGCGGGTTCAAATTGATCGTCGAGTGTCTTCCAAACCACCCACAAGATGATCCCTACGTTCTTCTGTTTGCCGTAAGCGACCAGCTCCTCGATGTTCATCTCGGGAACAACCTCGAGCAGATTGCCGAGTTTGTACCAGCCTTCGTCGAGGATGATGTATTCGAGACCGTGCTTTGAAGCGAAGTCGATGTAGTACTTGTAGGTTGCGGTATTGATGCCTGATTTGAAATCGACACCGTAAATGTTGTTCGCGTTGTACCAGTCCCAGGCGACTTTTCCGGGCTTGATCCAGCTTGTGTCGCTGACCTGGGACGGTTGGGCCAACAAATAGACCAAGTGGTTGGTGATCAGATCAGCGTCAGTTTCTGCCACGCCCACAATGCGCCAGGGAAACGTGCGCGTGCCGTTCGTCTCGGCGATGTAGTCCGCAGTTTTCGTCACGCTGAAGTCGCGATCGCCTTTTAGCTCTTCGGCTATTGGGTAGGCGGGAAATGTCGCGGAGAGAGTGTTGTTGCCGTTGCCGCGAAACCAAAGTCCGGGGTAGTTATCGACGTCGGATTCGGCGAGCATCAATTTTGCGCCGGTGTTTGTATCGACGATTACTGGAATACTGGCGAGACTGCTTTGCGTGATCTCCTTCAACGGTAAGTAAACAAACTCTCTCTCGTTATGAGAAAAGAACCCCTCTTCCTTTGGATAGTAAACGTGAAAGTTGCCGGCGAAGGTTAGGGCCGCTTCTTCGTTATAGACTCGTACTGTGTTCTGAGGCAGGGAAGTTTCGAACCGGTAGGCCATGCCTTCGTTGTAAAGACGGAAAACAACCGCGTAAGCGTCTTTAAATACGAGTCGCAATTCGTTGTAATGTTCGCGAAGCACTGCGAATTTCTGAGGAACGGGTACACGGAGCTCGCGATTGACGGTTGTTGGTATCGCCGAAACAACCTGTGGAGCTACGCCGAGTTTTCGGCGTTCGACATCGAGCGCGAGGGTGGAGTTTTCGAGTAGGGGTACCTGGTTGAGTAATAAGTCGTATTCGATTCCTGGTCCAACATCTATGCGGAGGTGGATTTTTTTATTGGGTGAAGTGACTTCGTAAGTAGCGGCGGCGTGAGTGTGACTCACGAAAACGAGCACGCCTACTAACGCGATGACGATCGACTTTATGTTGAGTAAAGTGGTACTCAAATCACCTCCGAAGATCTTGTGCGAAGAAGTAATTCTCGCGCAAAGGCGCAAAGACGCAAAGAAAAGACGC
>CBFGMX010000233.1:0-6432 GCA_965649955.1 uncultured bacterium | reverse complement strand
AACCCCGCTGCTGTGCCCTTATCGAGGGCTGGACTGTCCGCTAGCAGGGCGATCGTACGTGTCGGCCCACCATTGTCCTGTAACCCAGCCGTGTCGAACTTCGGATCCACCAGCGAAGCGCTCGTGCCGACTTGATCGTTGTTCGCGCCATTAACGAAGCCCGTAGCGAGCCCGACGTTGCCGATTAAGTTGAATCCGCCTGATGTAAACGCGCCATGAACATCTCCGAACCCGCCGCTATTTGCGGCGATGATGCTGCTTTTGACGGTCCATGTGCCATTGCTGTCGGAAATCTTCTTCACGATACCGCCAACCTCGTTGTGACTTATGGTGCTGTTGGTCACGTTCAGCGTGGCCCGATACACACCGATGCCTGGTCCACCCGTGTTGCCGGTGATGGTGCTATTGACGACATTCAGCACCTTACCCGTTGGAACCGACGCAAAGTCAGTCGAGAGTCCACCAAAGGTATTGTTGTTGATCGTGGTTCCGATGACGTTGACGACAATGTTTGCGGATTCGCCAACTTCGAGTCCAAGACCTTCATTGTTACTCAACGTGCTATCTGTAATCGTCAACGCACCTGTGCTTAGGAAGATTCCACCTCCCTTGGAATTAAGGACCGTGCTTGTGTTTAGGTGGAACTTGGAGTTCGTTACGCGTATGACAGACCCAAAGCCACCCGCGTAAAGGCCACCGCCGGCGTCCGACCCATTGCCAGTAAACTCGTTGTTGCTGATGATCGAGTCGACATTTCCGCTCGTATTTTCGAGATTGATTCCGCCACCGTAGCTATTTGTCAGATTATCGGTGAAGGTGCTGTTCGTGACCGTCAACGCCCCGCGAACGAAAACGGCTCCGCCTCCAGCGCGGATAACAGTGCTGCCGGAAAAGTTGCCGATGAACTTGCTGTCTGTAATGTTCACCTTAGTCGCGAACGCGAAAATGCCTCCTCCGGAGTTTCCGGTCGTGTTATCGCTGAAGACGCAGTCGGTGATGTTCAAGGTCTTACCATTGAACGACACAGCGCCGCCGTCGGGTGTGCTGAGGCCGTTGTTAAAGGTCACACCGGAGATGCTCACTGTCTCGACAACTCCAGAAAAAGAGAGAAGCCGGTAGAAACCGCCGGTGTTGCGGCGAACCGTCAGCTTGCTGGAACCCGGACCGTTGATCGCGATGTTGCCGTGCGGGACGTCGGGTAGCACGCCGGTTAGATTGATCGTATGTCTACCAGTTGATTGGTCGAAGCCAGGATCGTTAGTGGGGATTGAGAAATTAACTACATAATCTCCAGCCACCGCATTTGCTTCTCGCAACGCCGCCCTTAAAGAACATTGCGCACCAGTTGCCGCCGCATCGATGTCGCAATTTCCGTCGCCGGGACTCACGTCATCGCCATCTGCGGTTGTGTTAACGGTGAACGTTGTTTGAACACAAGCCGCCTCGCGTTCAAATGCACCGATGTCTGTGCCATCACCAGCATTTGCCTGATTAGGATCGTCGACTGTTCGTGGGAAATTCGTACCGCGAACGTCTGTCGTTTGGCCGTCACTAATGCCCTTATCTATGACCGGACTACCGCACAGCGGCAGGCCGGGGACCTGATGTGGAAATCCGAGGAGCGTAAATGTACCGCCATTTGGGTCGAACTTCGGATCGAGCGGTGCGGCCACGGTGCCCAGCAAGTCTGTAGGCGCGGTGAAGCCAGTGCCGCCCTCTTGTGTGCCGACAAGGTTAAACCCCTCGGAAATGAAAGTGCCCGAGACATCTATTTCTGCCGCCGCGCCGAGAATATTCTTCGCGATTATTGAACTCTTGACTGTGCCCTGGCCGAACAGTCCCCCGCCGAAGGCCGTGTTTTCAGTGATGGTGCTGTTAGTCACTTTCAGAGTGCCGGACACGTTTGCGATACCACCGCCCTTGTGGGCTTTGTTTTTGAACAACAGTGAGTTGGAAACTATCACCGTACCCGTCGCGTCGTTCCTAATGCCGCCGCCGCGCAAAATGCTCGTTGGTCCATCACCTCCAGTCACAATGTTGCCGCTGATGACAGTGTTCGTTACATTGACCGTCCCGTTGGCAGAGTTAGAGATGCCACCTCCTCCACCGCTCACGCCTATGAGTCCAGGTACATTTACCGTGTTGTTGAAAATCAAGCTGCCGGTCACATTCACGGTGCCATTCGCAGCATTGTTGATGCCGGCGCCTCCACCGTTGAAACCAGCGCTGAAAGGCTCATTCACTGTGTTTTCGTAAATCACACTTCCCGTGACGTTGATAGTGCCGGACGTGCGGTTGTCAATTGCGCCGCCGGATTGAGTTGCTTTGTTTGCTTCGAGAACGGAATTGGTGATGTTGATGATGCCGGGGCCTTCGTGCGAGATCGCACCGCCATAGCCGCCTGTCGTGCCCGCAGAGTTATTGCTCAGTACGCAATCAACGATATTGACGTTTCCGTAACCGGAGTTGACAAGCGCACCGCCTGAACCTGTTCCGGCAGGTCTACCACTATCGATCCTCAAGCCAGATAACGTGACCTCATTCGCTGTAACGGTAAAGATTCGATAATCAGCTCCCGTACGGCGGACCCACAAGTTACCCGCGCCTGGACCGATGATTCGCACGTTAGTGTCTAAGGTCGGTAATGTTCTTGTCAGGTTAATAATGCAAAGGCCGGAGTTGCAGTTGAATTCAGTTGACGGAATGTTGAACCTGATCTCGCCGTCGCCATTGAGCATACCGGCTCGCTGGATCGCTGCACGCAAGCTGCACTGATCGCCGGGTATGCCAGGTTCGGTGTCGCACCCGACGCTCGGGTCCAGGTTATCTCCATCGCTGGTTGTATTAACCTCAACCACAGTGGTCAGAGGAGCACTTGCCTTGATCGAGCTCCGAGGTTTGGCTCGAGAAACGTGACTCGGTGACTTTGCCAATGTGGCCACCGGTAAAAAGAACGACAGCACGAGTGCGATGCTTAGCCATTTGGAAATCTGCAGACGGCTGAATGATGACAATATCAATTGATGCGACTTCATAAATCCTCCGTGGTGACAAGCGTCCCTTTGACGTATCGGTCAGATGGATGAGCTCCTGTGGTAACAGCCGCAGTCAGAACTCACACATCATTTTTCAAATATCGAAATGGGAAGTTGCTGGACTGGCGAGGATATTACTGGCAGGCTAAGAATCTTTTTTGGAAAGAAGGCCGCACAACTTTTTGTCTGACCTAATGGTCCAACTGAGACCTTTTTTGCGCGTTACTAAATGATTTCTTTGTTCGTCTGCACATTCCCGAAAGGCGGCACTCCGTTCGTCAACGGCTCAAATTGCGCCGTGAAGTGCCGGAGGAATTTTGGCTGGCTGGTGATCCGATAACCGCGGATCGCATCCCGACGTGCATAGACCTGAAGAATCGCCTCTACAACATAGTCAATGTGGCTTTGCGTATAGACGCGGTGGGGAATTGCCAGACGCACCAAGTCCATTGCGGAAGGTATTTCTTCGCCAGTTTCCGAATGTCTCTCGGCGTGCATCACTGACCCGATCTCACATGAACGAATACCCGCTTCACGGTAGAGCTCGATGGCCAGCGCCTGGCCGGGATAGTGAAGTGGCGCGATGTGTGGAAGCATTGCTCTTGCATCTATGTAAATTGCGTGACCGCCGGGTGGTTGGACAATCGGTACCCCTGCGCGCGAGATGTGTTCTCCGAGATAGCGAATCGACGCGAAGCGATACTGCAGATAGTCCTCGTGTAATACCTCCTCAAGACCGACAGCGATCGCCTCGAGATCACGCCCGGCCAGACCGCCATAGGTGGGAAAGCCCTCGGTGAGGATCAGCAGGTCTTTCTCCTGCTGGGCCAACTGGTCATCGTTGGTGCACAGGAAGCCGCCGATATTCGCTAGTCCGTCCTTCTTCGCCGACATCGTGCAGCCATCGGCAAGGGCGAACATCTCACGTGCGATCTCCTTCACGGATTTGTTTGCGTAACCATCTTCGCGCAGCTTGATGAAGTAAGCGTTCTCCGCAAAGCGACAGGCGTCCAAATAAAGCGGAAGCCCGTGACGTGAGCAGATCGCTTTCACTTCGCGGATGTTTGCCATAGAGACCGGCTGACCGCCGCCTGAGTTGTTCGTCACCGTAAGCATGACGAGTGGGATACGCTCCTTGCCTACTCGCTCGATAAAGTGTGCGAGCGCGGCCGTATCCATGTTGCCTTTGAACGGATGATTGACGGCCGGTTGATAGAATTCCTTGATCGGTAGATCCACCGCTTCTGCCCCGACGTATTCGATGTTGGCGCGTGTCGTATCGAAGTGTGTGTTGTTCGGAACCAAGGTTCCTTTCTTGCACATGATCGAGAAAAGGATGCGCTCAGCAGCGCGTCCCTGATGCGTCGGAATCATTTGCTTGAAACCGAAAATGTCGCGCACGACCTCTTCGAGACGATAGAAGCTGCGGCTTCCTGCATACGACTCGTCGCCACGCATCAACGCAGACCACTGCTCCGCGCTCATCGCCGCGGTGCCGCTGTCGGTGAGCAGGTCAATGATGACGTTTTCCGCTTTGAGCAGGAACAGGTTATACCCAGCATTTCTAAGATGGGCTTCGCGCTCCTCGCGTGTGGTCAACTTTATCGGTTCAACTACCTTCACTCTGAATGGTTCAATAATCGTCTTCATGTTGGTTCACAATGTGCAACCCACGGGCCATTCGGTTTGCAACCTCCTTGTTCAGGGGAACGACTGCTCAAAACCACAGAGCCACCGATACGGCCCTATTTGAGAACCGTGCGCTCACGACCGGCGCCGCCGATCTTCCTTGCGTGGACTGCGAACAAACCCACTATTGAGGGCGAAAAACTTCGCAATCCTGGTGTACGGTTGGATTTTTCGGTACTGGTTCACTTTGAACTTCCATAACTGAGAACAAGTCAGGAAGGGGGCAAGCAAAGCGCGCCCCCGCTTGCTTGCGCAGCAGCGGGGGCGCTGCCCCCTTCCGGACTTGTTCTTGCTACGGTGATCCTTTCAAACTGGACCACTACTCATTTTTCCGCTGGGGTGCGCATCGGCACCGGCTGTCAGTGTGTTATTGAGGTTTCCCCAGTAACACACTAAGGTTGTTACCCTCGGAATTAGTCGTCACAACATCAACCGTACCGTCGCCGTTAAGATCAGCTGCGGCCACACGCCATGCGCCTGGTCCAACTGGTATCGAAGCAGCCGACTTAAAAGCACCGCGTCCATCGCCCAACAGCACGCGTAGGCTGTTGCCACTAGTCGCAACCACATCCATCGTAGTATCGCGATTCACATCGGCGATGATTAGATGAAAAAGAGAAACTCCAAAGTTGAATGGAGATCCATTTGCTTCGGTAAACCCGCCACGACCATCACCAATCATCACCGTCATAGCACTTTGGTCGTGATGAGTTGCGACGATGTCCGGTTTACCGTCGTTGTTAAGATCCGCAATCGCCGCAAACCACGGTTCGCCAGTGCGGAGAGGAAGTTGGCGTGGAGAGTGGCCGCCCTTTCCGTCAGATAAAAGCAATGTCAACGCGCGACTCAATGGAAGTTGTTCTCTCCGTGATGGTCCAGTCGCGGTAGCTGTGGCAACTATGTCCAGCCAGCCGTCGTTATTGACGTCGCCGGCGGCAAAAGGATATGGGCTGGGACCAACGGGGAACGACCGTGGAGCACGAGTAAAGTTGCCGCGACCATCTCCGAGAGCAAGCGAAATATCGTTATCTGTACTGTTGCAAGTGATCAGGTCGGGTTTATTGTCGTGATTGACATCCGCCACAGCCAGGCCGTGCGTGTGCGGATGCTGGCCCAGCTTCATCACGACCGGTGAAGTCGGCGCCATAGCCAGACCGCCCTTACCGTCTCCTGTTAATAGCACTACTCCATAACTATCGTGAGTGGCAACGGCGACATCGAGTTTGGCGTCGCCGTTCAAGTCGCCGACTGCTATTTCATGTGGAGGTTCTGCAAGAGTCGTGCTGCTGAGGGCTGCGCCAAACTGGCCGTTGCCTTTGCCTTCGAGAACGGTGATCGAACGAGTGCCCGTAAGGGCAACGACGAGATCGAGCTTGCGATCATTGTTCATGTCGCCGATCAAAATGTTGCTGGGTCCGCCTTGGAGCGACACGGGCGACCCAGGAGCGTTCGCGAACAACGATTCTTGCGATGCCTGTTGCGAGGCATTTGAAGGCGTGTTACCTGGATGGCATGAGACAAAGAACGAGGTCAACGATGCAGCCAGTAATAAGGTGAATCGTGTGACGCGGCCGATCGTCGCTGGTATTTTGATAGCAGAAGTCAATGCCCATCTCCTTTCGTCTTGATGTTAAGACGCATCGGCGTCACAGTTTCTTCCAACAATCTTTTCCAACATGCCTACGCCAAGATCGAATTCGTTGAAAAC
>CBFGMX010000232.1:0-6476 GCA_965649955.1 uncultured bacterium | reverse complement strand
GGCTGGACATGCGAATGTTCGTGTGCAACAATTCGGGCACACCCTTAACCTACCGCGAGAGATTGGAGAGTTTTTGAGTTTGTATGTCTGAGAATGAAACTGAGATAAACCAGGGCGCGGCCAGCCAACCAACCGAGACCGCGCCTGAAGCCACTGAAGAGATCACTTATCACGCAGTCGAAAAAGACGGAGTTGTCACCGCGATTTGGGAGATGCAGGGACGCAAACACCTGCGCACAATCGATCCGCGCTCACGCCAGGGTCAGGACATTCTACGTCTTTACACAACCGAGCATCACGAAGAAGCCGGAGAGGCTGCTGCTTCCTGAATTCGGTTGATCACGAACCAGGCTGCGCATCTTCACCACATCAGGTGACCAGATTTTGGGGCTCGCCCCTTACAAAAGCCTCCAGATTATCAATTAGCTGATCAGCCAGCGTCTGCATCGCCTGTTTGCTGGCCCATGCGTTGTGCGGCGTCACGATTAGATTTGGCAGGTCTACATCCAGCAACGGATTACTCTCACGCGGCGGCTCAACGCGCAGCACGTCGATACCCGCTCCACCGATCTTTCCTGACTTCAATGCCTCGAGTAGTGCGCCATCGTCGATCAATCCGCCGCGAGCGGTGTTGATGAGCAGCGCGTCGCGCTTCATCTGACTCAACTCGTCAGCGCCAATCAGGTCGCGCGTTTCATCAGTCAAAGGACAATGTAACGAAAGAACGTCGCTCGATCCCAGCACGTCCGCGAATGCTGTTCGTCCTGGTCTGATCGACGTAGCCCGCTTGCGTTCGGCCACTATCACTTCCATACCGATGGCGCGGCCGAGTTCGCCCATCGCCCGGCCCAACGTGCCGAAGCCGACGATCCCCAGCACCGTTCCGCGCAGATCGCCGATTGGATGATCCAACAGACAAAACTTCCGAGCTTCCTGCCAGCGTCCGGCCCTTACATCGTCGCGGTAAGCAACGAGATTCCGCCGCAATGCGAGCATGAGCATGAGCGCGTGTTCCGGGAGCGAATTAACTGCGTAACCGCGCGTGTTGCAGACGGCTATGTTGTGTGCTCGACAGTATTCGAGATCGACGTTGTCGGTTCCCGTGGCTGCGACCGCGATTAGTTTGAGCTCGGGTAACTGCGACAGGGTGTTCCCGCGCAACGCGACCTTGTTACAGATGGCAATCGTGGCGTGGCGCAGTCGTTCGACGATCTGGCTTTCGTCAGTTTCTTCGTATTCGATCCACTCGTGTTCGAAGTTCGGCATGCGGAACGCGATGTTGAATGTGTCCCGTTCGAGGAAGACGATCGATTCAAGCATTTCCTTCATGAGATTGGATCGAATCCAATTATTTGGAACGAAATCGTCCCGCTGACATTGGGTTGGTTACCGACTAGTCGGCCTAAACTGCAAGTATAGAAGACTTACTTTGGCCCCGGCTCGGTTTTTGTCAAGCGGCAGCGAGTGGAATGTTTGTTGCTTTTCGGCGCTGCGTCCATTCCTTAAAGTTTTCGACGGTTTCTCATTCTGGAATCGTCGCCCCAAAGCGAGCACCGCAAACACGAACGAGAAGGAGAAGATCATGAAGGCCACAAGGTTCCTGCCGTTTCTGGTAGCTGTCCTGCTAAGTTCCGCTACTGTTGCGCTGGGTCAAACTACCGCGAGAATCGCCGGCACCGTCACCGATGAAAAAGGCGCCGTCATTTCCAACGCCACGGTAACCGCCCGCAATACTCAGACGAACATCTCACACGAGCGCCAAACGGGCGAAGACGGCCAGTATCGTTTTGAAGGCTTACCCGTCGGTCCTTACGAAGTTACCGTCCAGGCTACGGGCTTTTCCAAGCACGTGCAGTCGGGCATCACGCTGGTCCTGAACCAGAACGCCGTGGTCGATGTTTCGCTGAAAGCCGGCGGTGTTCAGGAAGTTGTAAACGTCGTCGAAAACGCCGCGATCATCAACATGAGTAACGCCGAAGTCTCCACCCAGTTTGACTCGCGGCGGCTGTCTGAACTGCCGTTAGGTCCGACACGTAACGTGCTCGCGGTCGCGCTTTCGGCCCCAGGCGTCAGCCAGCTGGGTGCGGGCCAGACGGGTTTTGCCGCCGGTATCAGTTACTCGTCTAATGGCGGCCGCGTTCGCTCCAACAACTTCATGGTCGACGGCCAGGACAACAACGAGCCCGGTGTTGCGGGTGCTGCTCAGCCGCTGAACAATCCTGACCTGATTCAGGAAGTTCGCCTGATCACGAACCAGTTCCTGGCGGAATACGGCCGCAACTCCAGTTCAGTATTCAACGCGATCACTAAAGCAGGCACCAACAACTATCACGGTTCACTCTTCTGGTTCCACAACAGCAACGTTCTGAACGCTTGCAGCAACACCGAGAAACGCAATGGTTTCTGCAATCCGAATGCGACGCTCGAGTCGAGACGACACGCGCCTTTCCGCATCGAGAACCAGATGGGCGGTACTTTCGGTGGTCCACTGCACCTGCCGCGCTTCGGCGAAGGCGGTCCGACCTACATCAGCGGCGCGAACCGCACGTTCTTCTTCGGTTCGTATCAGCGCTGGAGCGACCGTCAGCTCGGATCCGGCACGACGCTCAACGGTGCGCCGACCGCGGCCGGACGCGCAATCCTGGCGAGTGCCGCCGGTCATTTGCCACAAGTGCAGGCACTCTTGAACCACTTGCCGGCCGCGCAAACACCAACCGGTCAGAGCGCATCATTCACTGTTGGGGGCCAGAACTTCACGGTCCCGCTTGGTTCGTTGACCGGTTCTACCGCGTTCTTCTTTGACAATCACCAGGCGTCGTTGAGAGCCGACCACAATTTCAACAGCAACCATCAACTCACCGGCCGCTACCTGTTTAGCGATTCAGACACCGGCGGCACGGGTCAGGCAACACCGTCTGGGTTGACGACCCAAAACGTTGCGCGCGTTCAGACGGTTTCGCTCGCGCACATGGGAACGTTCTCGCCCACCGTTGTTAACGAACTGCGTCTCGGCTACCAGCGGTTTGCAACAGTTACGAGCGCGACCAATCCGCGGTCGGAAGAGATCCCATCTCTCGAGATCTCCGAGCTCGGATTGATCGGCTTCAACGCTGCCGCCAGCCGCACTGCGATCGGTTTGGCTGTGAACCTGCCGCAGTTCCGCACCAATAACATCTACCAGATCCAGGACAATCTCTCCTGGACTACCGGCAATCACGGGTTCAAATTCGGCACCAACATCGTCGAGAACCGAATCCAGAGTTTCTTCTTCCCGACGATTCGCGGTTTGCTGCGTTACGCGACGCTCAACGCCTTCGTGAATGACTTTGCCGAAGCGGCCAACATCAACAAGCCACTGCCCGGTGGTGCAGCGATCAACAACTACAACTGGTTTGACGTTCACTTCTACGGTCAGGACGAGTGGAAAATCCGTCCGAACTTCTCGCTGACCTACGGGTTGCGTTACGAGCGTCCCGGTGAGGCGACGTTGAGCCTGTTGGAATTGAACGAAAAAATCGTCGACATCGCGGGCGGCAATCCCGGCTTCGCGTTGACGCCAGTGCCGAAAATTGACAAGAACAACTTCCAGCCGCGCTTCGGTTTCAACTGGAACCCGCGCACGGATCCGGACGGCATTCTGGGATTCATCACTGGCGGCGACAAGCTCGTCATTCGTGGTGGTTATGCCGTAACTCACGATTACACGTTCATCAACATCGCGTTGAACGTCGCGAGTTCGTTCCCATTTGTCGCAGCGGTTAGTTTGCCGGCGAACGCAACGTTTGACGGCGCTGCGTCAGTTTCAGACGCGTTTACGCGCTTACCGAACGTTTCGAACGCTGGCGTTGACCCGAACAGCTTTACGAGAACGATCGTAGGCGAGGATTTCCGCTCGCCTTACTACCAAAGCTTCAGCTTTGAAGCACAGCGCGAACTGGGACCGAACGTTGTTTTCCGGCTGGGCTATGTCGGCTCAAAAGGTTCAGGGCTGTTCCAGACCCTCGACGGCAATCCCCGCCTGCCTGGTTGCACGCCGACGACTACTAACAATTGCCGCGCCAATCCTGCGCAGGCTGTCATTCGACTTCGCGCCAACGCGTCGTCATCGATCTACCACTCGATGCAAGCTAGCATGGAAAAACGACTCAGTCGCGGCGTCAGCGCGGGCGTTCACTACACCTGGAGTTCCTTCATCGATACCGCGTCCGAGATCTTCAATCCCTCGAGCGGCGAGGTCGCAGTTTCGCAAGACTCCTTTAACCGCAACGCCGATCGCGCTCGTTCCACTTACGATCGTCCGCATCGCTTGACCGGTAACTTCGTTTACGAGTTGCCGTGGTTCCAGAACCAAACGGGTTTCAAAGGACGCCTTCTCGGCGGCTGGCAAGTGAACGGATTCTTCACGTTCCAAAGCGGCGCGCCATTCACGGTGTTGAACGGATCCGATCCCGCGGGTGCGCTCTCCGGCATCAACACGCTGGTGGGCGACGCGATTCGTCCGAACCTGGCGACGAACCAACCGCTCAGCACCATGACGGTTCCCGAGATCATTGCTGCTGGCGGTGCTTCGTTGTTTCAGCGCATCACGGCTGCTCAACGCGTCGGCAATGCCGGCCGGAACATTCTGAGGGCCGACGGCATCAACAATGTCGACTTCGGAATCTTCAAGAATACATCGATTGGTGAAACGCAGAGGATTCAGTTCCGCGCTGAGTTCAACAACGCCACCAATACGCGCGACTTTGGTATTCCCGAAGGGCGTGTCAACTCGACCAACTTCCTGAACCAGTGGGGTACGAACGGCGGAAACCGTCGCATTGTCCTCGGTGTTCGTTACACCTTCTAGCGTTGCTTCCTCAAGATCCGTGTTATCTGTGTGACTTCCACATGGATAACACGGATAATGGGACACTCGAGGAGGCGTAAGCTATGAAGGCATATGCTCTGCTGCTTTCTTTGTTCCTGGTTCCGATTGCCTCGCACGCTCAGGGGCCTTCCTCAAGAACCGCCCTGGACGTGGAAGTCATCAAGTTCAGTTGGAGTAAGGAACGACTGAACTGGGAACAGAATCCTTTCAGCGGCCCCAACGAAAACTTTCATGAGATGCAGTTTCGCGCGCGCTCTGAGAAGCGACTCTCTGACGCGAAGAAAAGTGGGACAGCAGGTCAGCAGAGCGCGGCGGAACGCGATCTCAAGGCCGACGCCGCAATCGTCCAGGCAGGCCGCCAACCTTCGGGTCCCGCGCGCTATTACTTCATCTATCGAGCAGTGTTGAAGAATGCGAGTACCAAGCACATTGAAGAGATCGACTGGGACTATGTTTTTATCGACGCCGCGACCAGCGAGGAATTAGGCAGGCATCAATTCACCAGCACGAAGACGATTGCGCCCGGCAGGAGTAAAGAAGTATCGTTCAGTGTTTCCGCTCCGCCGACAAAGCGCATCAGCATATACGCTTTGGACAAGCAAGAACGATCCGGCATAGCGGATCAGGTCGTCATTGTTCGAGTGAAATACTCGGACGGCTCCGTCTGGCAATTGCCAGAACTCCCATTCTAATGACTCCCGCCCGTTCAACTATCAGGCGCGCCCTGTCAGAGGAAGCTGACAGACTGACCCAGATCGCACTTGAGTCCAAGCGCTATTGGGGCTATCCCGAACACTGGATCAAACACTGGGAGGCAGACCTCACCGTCTCTTCTGATTTCATTCGCGACAACCACGTTTACGTTGCCGAAAAGGACGGCGAGATACGAGGCTTCTACGCGCTGTGTGTGAGCGGCAACAAAGCCGAGTTGGAGCACATGTGGGTCACGCCGGGATCAATCGGCACGGGCATCGGTAAGGAATTGTTTCTCGATGCGATGGACCGAGCGGCAACACTCGAGGTCCGCGAGATCGAGATCTCAGCGGACCCGAATGCTGCCGGCTTCTACGAACGAATGGGGGCGTCGCAGATCGGCGAAACCGACGCCAGCATGGAGGGGCAGGTGCGGAAGCTGCCCCGGTTACGAATCGAACCCTCCTCTTAAATTATCCGGACGACGTGGACCAGGATCGGGCCGCGGTGATTCACTGCGCGGCGGTGGATCGTTTCGCGGTGGTGGATCCGATCTGGGTGGCGGATCGTTCCGCGGCGGTGGATCGTTACGCGGAGCTGGTTCCGATCTCGGAGGTGGATCGTTGCGCGGAGCTGGTTCCGATCTCGGCGGTGGATTGTTCCGCGGAGCTGGATCCGATCTCGGTGGCGGATCGTTACGCGGTGGTGGCTCGCGACGCGGCGGCGGCTCAGAGCGTGGTGGTGGATCTGATCTGGGAGGCGGCTCAGAGCGGGGAGTTTCCGATCGTGGTTGCGATCGTGGTTCAGGTGGTTCAGGTCGCTCGTAACGCTGAGTTGGGCGTTCGATGCGAGGTTCGGGGCGAGGTTCTGCACGAGGCTCTGCACGAGGTTCAACTCGAGGTTCTGCACGAGGCTC
>CBFGMX010000231.1:0-6514 GCA_965649955.1 uncultured bacterium | reverse complement strand
ATGTGCGTCACACGATACCGGCCGGCAGCAGCATCGGGCTGGAGTTCGATACCCAGATGTGCGGTTGAAACTCCACCGCCCCCCTGTCCACGCGGCGGAGGCGCGGCGCCAGTGTGCGAAGCATTCAACTCGCCGATCATCTCGTTGAGAATGTTGAGCAACTCCTGGCGATCGCCGACAAACTCGACGAGCGGACGATACTTCGCTCGCATTGCGTCCCAATCCATGCCGTGCATCTTCGGATCGTAGAAGCGGTATTTCATCGTTCGCCAGCCATCGTCGAACATCTCGGCCCACTCGGCGGGACGATCGACCTGAACACGAACGCTGAAGTTGATCCGGCGCCGTCCGGCTTCACGAGGCGGACCAGCCGCTGCCGCCGCTGCTCCCGCACCTGCGCCCGCTGCTAATGGAACCGAAAACACCGCATCGCGTTCGCGGAAGAACAACGTGCGGCCGTCGCGTGAAATATTGAGACCACTGATGCCGCCGCCGAAACCTCCACCACCGCCACCCGGACCAGCGCCGCCTTCGTTAGGCGCCTGGCCCGACGTGACTCTCGCCAATCGACGCCCGTCTTCCTGGATTGAATAGATCACCGGAACACTTGCGGTCGCGGAAGGCTCGGTCGTCACGAAAACGATCGTGCGGCTATCGGGTGTGATCGCGTAGTTAATCACCGGGAACGGCATGCGCGTCACCTGACGGGTGCGCCGTTTCATGCCGGCCCAGTCCATCTTGATCTCGCGAGGTGGACGATTTGCCGGTGGACGACGCGCGGCGGGAGGTGCGCCTTCGCCGGCGTCTGCGGGGGGCGCTTCGCGTGGCGGTGCTTCCGTTTCAGCGCGCTCTTCCGCGTCGTCCGGATCGCGTTCCTGACGTTCGAGCATTACCGAAAAGATTTGCACAGAGTTTGGCGTATTTCCGCCGGTCGATTCGACGCGTTGGAAATAAAGCTTACGACCGTCAGCGCCAAACTGCGGATTGCCTTCGTTGTTTGAATCAAAAGTGACCTTGTGTGGCGTCTTGTCGTCGCCGGCTGCTGCGATCACGAAGATATCCGACGTGCGCGAAGCATCGGGTTTCGAATAAGCGATCCACTTGCCGTCGGGCGACCACACTGGAACGCCGAAGCCGCCGTAGCGCGACGAATCGAGTTCGACGACCTGTTTTGTTGCGACGGTGAGCTTGCGCAGTTTGTCGTCGGATGACGAGAAGGCGATCTCCTTCGAATCGGGAGACCAGTTGTAACCTTGTTTCAACGCATCGAGATCGGTGAGTTTCTGCGCCGGCGCCGAACCATCGATCGGCACGACCCAGATTTCCTCGCGTCCGCTTTGGTCCGACACGTACGCGAGCGACTTGCCGTCCGGTGAATACTGGACCAGACGATCGCGAGCAGCGCCTTCGGTGAGCTGTTTCAGATCACCTTCTTCAACCGGCGCGGTAAAGACCTCGCCGTGGATTGAAAAAGCGATGCGACGCGAAGATGGCGCGAGATCGTAGTCGTCGGTCTGCGAGTTGAACGACATGTTTTCGCTGAGGTTCTCCTGCGTCTCAGCGTCGATGTTCAAGGTGATTGGCGCTGCACGTTTCGAGTTGAGGTCGAGCTTCCAGATGCCGAAGTCGTGCTCGAAAACGATCACGCGGCCGTCGGCGCTGATCGCGGGCCAACGAACGTCACCGGATTTGAACGTCGTTACCTTGTCAGCCTTGCCGCCGCTGTCGGAAACGCGCCAGATATTTGTCAGGCCGTTGCCGTCGCGATCGCTGACGAAGTAGATGAAACCGTCGTGACCCCACATGGGCCATGAATCGAGTCCGTCGAAATCCGTGATCTGCGTGAACTTCTTCGCCGCGACGTCCATGATCATGATGTCGCTTTGATAGGAGCCGCGGTAAAACTTGCGCCAGTAAACCTGCGACTTCTGGTTGTAAGCGAGTCGCTTTCCATCCGGCGAGTAGGCAGCCTGGACGCCCATGTCGGTCCCGGCTTTCATCGGCATGCCGCCTTCGGTGCTGACGAGGTAGAGCTGCGGCATGAAGTCTTCACCACGATTGCTGCTGAAGATGATCGATCGGGAATCAGCAGACCATCCGAGCACTGTATCGTCCGCGGAATGGTTGGTGAGTTGTTTCGCGCTGCCGCCTCCGGCGGGTATCAGAAACACGTCGAGGTTTCCGGCGCGATCGCTCGAGAACGCGATCCACTTTCCGTCGGGCGAGAAGCGGCCGTAAACGTCGCGTGCTCGATTGACGGTCAGGCGCTGGATGTTTTGGCCGTTCTCGTCGGCGGTCCAGATGTCGCCGAGATAGCTGAAGACGACGCGGCCGTTGTGGTAATGCGGATAGCGCACGAGCCGCGCTTCGCGGCCAAACGCCGAAATTGCTGCGAATAGAAATATCGCTGTGGCGAATAGAGTGGTTGTCTTTTTCATGGCTCCTGACCTGCGCGAAATGGGATGGAATTGCTGGCTTGCGGAGGCTGGATTATATATCCGGCAAAGTAGATCTGGAAACTCAGATCGAGCAAATCTCGCGTTTTTACGATCCGTTATGGCATCATTGGCCCGTGCCGATCACCTGCCGAAAAATGCACGCGGGCGACGTTCCCGACGCGTTTCAGATGCTCACTGAGTTCTTGAGCGCGGACGAGCATTACCTCGCGAGCAGTCAGGCTTATGGCGATCTCGGATTAAAAGGACTGAACGACGCGCTGGACTTGTTCCTCGAGCGGCCGGAACTCGGGTTCGTCTGGATGGCCTACGACGAGAACGGCGCAGCCGGGATTTGCGTCGTGTGTTACGCGATCTCGACCTCGATGGGTGCAGTCGTCGCGAAACTCGACGACGTTTCCGTCAAGCCGGATCGTCGCGGTCATGGCGTAGGTTCTGAGATGCTCGAGCACTTGAAAGAGCAGTTACGGAAGGAATCGGTTACACGGATCGACGTCGCCGTGCATCTTGAGAACCCGGAGGCCCGCCGCTTTTACGAGAAACTCGGATTCGTCGCCCTCAACGAAGAACGTTTGTCGTGCCTGATTTAACCGATCCGGGTCTCTCTTTTTGATTTCATCCGTGGTTAAGGTTTGCGATCTCTTCAAAGTACTTAGCAAACGCGACCATCCCGCCGGACGCTTGTTGCCAATCGAAATTCTCGTTCGGAGCGTGATACCCGTGTTCCGGCAGTGACAGCCCCAGGAACAGCACAGGACACTTCAAAACCTTTTCGATACTCGTCATCGCGCCGATCGTCCCACCATCGCGTACGAAAACCGCTTCCTTGCCAAACGCGAACTTCACGGCTCGCTTCAACGCCTCTGGCAACGGCCCCTCAACCACGGTTCGAAACGCCGGCGCGGCGTGTTCAAAACGAATCTGGACATCCGGGTTTCTTTCTTTCACAGCGGCCGCGATCAGTTTCTGAAGCCTTTTCGGATCCTGCACGGGTACTAACCGGCACGACGCTTTCACTTCCGCACGTGGCGGAACGATCGATTTCAAACCCGGTCCCTGGTATCCGCCAACCACGCCGTGAATCTCGAGCGTCGGCATGCCCCAGATCCGTTTCATCACCTCGAGCGGATCCTCGGTCCGCATTTTCTTCAGATGGTGAGCTTTCTTGTATGCCTTCGTGGTGAATCCGCTGTTCACCCAATCTTGCAGCTCCTTCTTCGACGGCGGAATCACGTCGTCGTAAAAACCCTTGATTTTGATTTTGCCGGTCCGCGGGTCGTAGATGTCGCAGACGAGTTGCATCAACTCCGCGATCGGATTCCGCGAGGCGCCGCCGGTTTCACCGGAGTGTGTGTCGACAGTTCCGGTCTCCAGACTCAAGATGAATCCCATCAATCCGCGCAATCCGGCCGAGCTCGCCGGGCGATTGCGTGAAACCCAAACGGTATCCGAAACGACCACTGAATCGGTCTTCAACGAAGGCGCAGCGCTGGAGATGATCTTTTCAAAGTTTGGCGATCCGATCTCCTCTTCAAACTCCCAGAGGAAACGGATGTTCACCGGAATACCCGACTCCATTGCCGCTCGCGCGCCGAACAGGGCGCTGAGTGCGGGTCCCTTGTCGTCGGTGGTGCCGCGGCCGTAGTAAGTGTCGCCTTTCTGTGTGAAGACGAATGGTTCGGTGTCCCAGGGTTCCGTTTCTTTGGAGGCGGGCTGGACGTCGATGTGGTTGTAAACGGTGACGGTCGGCAGCTTCGGGTCGTTCCCGAACACGCCATGAATCACTGGATTTCCTTTATCGGCGCGGTAAACCTCGGCCTTTCCGCCAAAGCTTTCAAGGGTTTCGACCGTGAGTTCGACGCCTTTTCTGATGTCGTCGAGGTGGTTTGGATCGACAGAAACAGTGGGTGTTTCGACAAAGCGACGGAGCAGTGTCTCAAACTCCGAGCGGTGTTCGTTCGCGAACGACACAAGCCTATCCCGTTTCAATGTTGTGGGCATTAAAGATCCTCCGTCGAATTGTCTGTTTTGAAAACCAGGCGGGCATAATAAGCCACAAAGAGGCACAAAAGACAGACCACAAAGTCACAAAAGGAACAACACAGGAGGCCCTAAGAAAGTTGTGCCTTTTGCGTTCTCCCGTTTGGGCCTCTTGTGGCTCCTTTTCTGTGGCTGCGGGCGACAAAAGTTCGCTCCGCCGCATCTACATGCCTGCCGGTGATCTTACAGAAAACTCGGGGTGCTACCGCTGCGTACATTCAAAAGCTGCGGCGCTTCGTGTTATTCTGGCGTCTCCGTTTCCGCACCGAACGGATCGGGCCCCGTACTTGCAATGTTTTGTTTTAGGAGGGTTGCGTGAGAAAAAGCTCTTTTGCCCCGGGAATTTTATTCCTTGTTTTTGCCCTGACACTCCCCGCCTTAATAATTGCCCAGCAGACCCGTTCGGCACGCCGGACGACGAGTCCTGACCGCTCGGCGAGCGCAAACACTCCCGGAGGCAGGACGGCGCCAACTGCTCCAGCAATCAAAAGCGACCTTTCCGAAGCCCTGGCCGTTATTCAAACAAACCACATTGACGGCCGAAGTCTCGACTACAACGGGATCTTCAAGTCGTCAATCAGCGGCATGCTGAGCGCGCTGGATCCGCACTCGACCTATTTCGACCCGGCCGAGTATGCCTCGTTCCGTACTGAGCAGCGTTCGGAGTATTTCGGTATCGGTGCGACTATCGAAGATCTGCGCGAAGGCTCTGACGTCAACACTTACATTCGCGCCACTTTCCCGGATTCTCCTGCCGCCCGTGCCGGATTGCGATTTGGCGATCGCATTCTCGCGGTCGATGGCAATTCGATGAAGGGCAAGACGTATCCCGAAGTGCGAAAGTTTTTGTTGGGAGCCCGCGGCACAACTGTCAAAGTCACGGTTGAGCACCCGGGGACGAAACAAGAGGAAACTGTAAACATCATTCGCGACGCAGTCTCGCTACCGTCGATCGCGCAGGCGTACATGCTCAAGCCCGGTGTTGGTTATGTCGCGATGACTGGCGGTTTCAACCTGACAACCGACGATGAGTTTGGTGACGCGCTCAAGCAGCTTCACAGTCGCGGTATGAACATGCTCGTTCTGGATTTGCGTGGCAACCGTGGCGGTCTGTTGATTCAGGCCGTGAGAGTGGCGAACCGCTTCCTGCAACGCGGACAGATGATCGTTACCCAGAAGGGCAGAATTAAAGACAGTACGCAGCCTTACGCTGCGGTGAATGAAAATCCGGACAATGTTCCGGTGGTTGTGCTCGTCAATGGCGACACCGCGTCCGCGGCTGAGATCGTTGCGGGTGCGCTTCAGGATCACGATCGCGCGCTGATCGTCGGCGAGACGACGTTTGGTAAGGGCCTTGTTCAGTTTCCGTTCCAGTTGGATTACGACTCAGCCCTGTTGTTGACGATCGCCAAGTATTACACGCCGTCGGGTCGTTTGATTCAGCGTGATTACTCGGGCGGCGGAACCTACAACTACTACTTCCCGGGTGGTCTGGCAGCCGAGAAGAACAATCAGCCCACTCAGCAAACCGGGCCGCAGACCCACACCGATACGGGTCGCGCGGTTTACGGCGGCGGCGGAATTGCGCCGGATGAAGTCGTGAAGCCGGGAACGATCAGTGCCGCCGAGCGGCATCTGCGCGACATTCTGTTTGCGTTCTCGCTCGAGTTGGTGACCGGTCGCGTCCAGGGTTTCGAGTCTTACAAGATCCAACGCGCGATCGAATTTGATCACGACCTGGTAAACGAAGACTATCCGATTACCGAGGCCCTATTTAAGGAACTGAAGAAGTTTGCGGCGGCCAAGCCGGCCTTCAAGGTGACGCCGGAACAGTTGGAGAAGTCGCGCACCTTTGCTGAAAGGCAGTTGCGCTACAACGTCCTGTCGGCGGCCTATGGATATCGGACGGCGACGCAGGTCTTCAACGACGGCGATCCGCAGATCTCGAAGGCCGTGGACGCGATGCCTCGGGCGCGTGAGTTGGCGCTGGCGGCAAGCAGAGCGCGCGCTCGCGGTTA
>CBFGMX010000230.1:0-6678 GCA_965649955.1 uncultured bacterium | reverse complement strand
GTTGGTCTCGTGAACACCGACACCGTCGACAGCATCACGCTCACCAGCGCTGGCGCTGCGGCGGGAGCACCAGTCTCAGGCTCGCCGTACAACATCGTCCCGAGCGCTGCCCTCGGCACCGGTCTCGCGAACTACGACATCAGCTATGTCAACGGAACCTTGACCGTTAACAAAGCGTCGTTGACCATAACCGCTTCAAGTCACACGATCACATTCAGCGATCCAGTTCCAACAATCACCGCAAGCTACACCGGCTTTGTCGCAGGTGACGATGCAACGGATCTGACGGTCCAGCCCACTTGCTCGACCACTTACACCGTCGGTTCTCTTATCGGCACCTACCCAACGAAATGCGAGAACGCCGTTTCCGGTAACTACAATTTCACTTACGTCGACGGAACAGTTACCGTCCTGACGGCTTGCAGCGCCTTCAACGGCTTCCTCGCGCCTATCGGCGGTAACGTCGAAGCCGGAACAGGCGGCAGCTTCGCCGACCCGGTCAGGGCATTCAAACTGAGCAGCACGATCCCCGTGAAGTTCAACGCAATCTGTTTCGGCGTGCCGCTGACGACCGGCATTCACACCCTGGAGGCGATCAAGTACAGCAACTCCACCACGTCTGACGCTCCTATTGACGCCAGCCCGACCGACGCAGCTACCACCGGAAATCAATTCCGGCTAAGCGGCACTGAGTGGCACTTCAACCTAAACACGAAAGCCCTGGGCAACAACGGCCAGGGCAAATGGCTGCTTCGCGCAACACTCTTCGACGGAAGCACCTACACTGTCTGGGTAGAGTTGAAGAAGTAACCAAAAACAAATCCGTGTGCCTCTGACAATCCACAGCCAGAGGCACACGGTTCACAAAACTTAAACAAACATCCGCACTACAACCCACGCGATCACAAGACTGATAAACCCACCAGAGAACGTAAACGCCCGTTCCGCAGGCTGACTCTTACGCTGCATCAGCGCGCGCATGATCACAACGCCGCACTTCCAGCCGTCATGCTGATACAGCGGCAAGATATTTCCAGCGGCAAGCAGCAAATTCAACCAGCCAAACATCGTCCCATAAGTCAGCAGTCCGGCCACCATGTTAAAGATGATTCCACCCAGATGGACCAGGAGCTGTGCGCGCACTGTCTTGTCCTTCAACACCGTCCCATCGAGCATCACAAACGACCCGACTGGCAGCGCACAAAAGCTGATGCGGATACTACCGACACGAAACCCGGCGAGCCTCGGACCCATTCCCAATCCCAACTCAGACGCCGGCACACGGCAACACCTCGCCGCGGCAAGATGGCCCAATTCGTGAACCATCATGGCGAGCGCAGCGAAAATGAGCAGTGAGAGTATCAAGTCCATCGACCGGATCGATGTTCAAGACCCGTGCCTGTCAAAAATCGCTCTTTTATTGGGGAAAACGAGAAGGAACCAGGAAAAGTGACGAAATTTGTGACCGCGAATCGGACAAATTGTGGCGCGCGCACCCAAACGGCTAACCTAACGAAACCGCGCCTCGATAACGTCGCCAACACGTTCACCGTGTTGGTCGGTGAGTTGTGGATAAGTGGCGTGTTCAGCAACCAAGCCGTCGATCCGAAGCGTCTGCTCGGCTGCCTCAATGTCCCGCTCCTCACCTTCGATCTCCATAAACAGCCCAAACGGAAGCTCATCGATAACGACTTCGGTCGCTCCAAGCAACCACGTACGACGGCGCTTCTCGTAAATCAAGACAGGCTTAAAACCCAGCGCTGCCAGAATCAACGCCATGGCCGTCGAATCGTCGACAAGAGTTTCATCCTCCCGCTGACGTTTGACCGCCGAAGCGCCGGGAAACCGTTCCTTGTAAGTCAACAACGCCTTCTTACCGGAACGCCGCAGACGCAACACCGACGTCCCGCGCTGCAAAGATCCACCGCCATAGATCGTGTTCTCCTCAAACTCCTCACCACGATCCTCGGCGCCCGCTTCCCTCAACCGCTGCAACACCTGATCACGCTGCGCTGCGGTCAATCGATACTTCTTTTCGATCTCAATCATGGCGCTCTAAGCCTGGCGCACCCAACGCCACGCCTCCGGCAGCGACGCTCGCTTGCCATACATCAACATCCCCACTCGATACACGCGCGAAGCAAACCACATAATCAGCAGCACCGTGCTGAATCCGATCAATAACGACAACGCGATCTGCCAGAAAGGCGGAGTCTGAGTCACGATGCGCACCAGCATCGCGACCGGCGCTGAAAACGGCAGCATCGACACCCAAAACGAAAACGGCGAATCGGGACTCCTACTTACCGGAAGAAACAAGTAGAAACTAACCACCAGGATCAAAATGATCGGCATCGCCAACTGGCCACCTTCCTGGGCCGTCGTCACCATCGATCCAACCAGCGCGTAAATGGTTGCGTAAATGAAATAGCCGAGCAGGAAAAACAATCCGAAGTAGATGTAGTGAGAAAACGGAATGTTCGGAATGCTCGCAGGTACACCGCGCGCCATCAGCAAACTGACGCCGTAGAGTGCGAACACTGCGAAGGCAGCTCCCCAGATACACAGTTGCGTCAGCGCCACTAACGAGACGCCGACCAGCTTGCCCATCATCAACGTGAACGGCTTAACGGACGAAAACAGTATCTCCGCAATGCGCGTCTCCTTCTCTTCGATCACCGCGCCGAGAATGACCTGCCCGTACATCAGAATCGCGAGATACATGATGAAGCCAACGCCGAACACCAGGATGAACCTTTCACCCGAATCGCGCTCTTTACTACCGGCGCCAATCTTCACCGACTGCAACTCCACCCGCTTGAATAAACCTCTTCGCGTCTCTGCGTCGACTCTCGCATCAACCAGACGCTGTTCACGCAAAGCACGGCTCAGACTCGACTGGAGAATTCCTCTCGACAACATGTCACCCGGGTTGTTGTTGAAAAATTCGGCGCGCCCGCTGGCTATAAAGTCCGCCGGCAGAATGAGATATCCATCGAGCTGTTTCGCGAGTAACTGGCGGTCAAGTTCCGCTCTTACGTCTTCCGCGGAACGCCCGTCCATCTTTACCTCCGTAAGTTGAAAACTACGCGAACCCATGCGCGAAAAACCGCGGCGCGCCGGGGTCGCAGCTTCAGGCTCCGGACTCGCTTGTTGCGCAGCCTCCTCCGACTCTTCTGACGCAAACGCGGTTTGCAGCGGCGCAAACATCTTGCCCGTTTCATCGATGACCGCGACGCGCAGTGGACCACCTGTTTCAATATTCAAAATGATCGCGGGAACCAGTCCGAAGAGCGACATCACGACCGGCAGCAGAACCGTCGAAACGATGAACATCTTCGCGCGCACTCGCTGCACGTACTCGCGTTTGACTATCGCCAGAAACTTTCTCATTGATGTTCGGTGACCTTCGTAATGAAGATATCGTTCAGGCTGGGTTCGACCATCTCAAACTTTCCAATCGTTGCACCTGCGTCGATCAGCCGGCGCAGCAAGACCTGTGCGTCAGCGCCCGCGGCGAGCAGCGCCTGGGCTTCGTCAGCGTGCCGCACTACTTTGCTCACCAGCGACGGGTCGTCGAGCACTCCATCGCCGCCCTCACAACGCACCGCTACTGAATTCCGCCCGAAACTACTCTTCAGCTCGCGCAAGCTGCCTTCAAGAACTTTCTCCGCACGATTGATCAGGCAGATGTCGTCACAGATCTTTTCCGCTACTTCCATTTGGTGAGTTGAAAAAATGATCGTCTTTCCGTTGCGCTTCAGATCGAGCACGATCTCTTTCAGCAGTTCGGAGTTAATCGGGTCGAGACCGGAAAATGGTTCGTCGAGGATGAGCAACTCGGGATCGTGCAGCACAGCGGTGACGAACTGTATCTTCTGCTGCATCCCCTTCGAGAGTTCCATCGATCGCTTGTTCTTCCAGTCGGAGAGCTTGACGCGTGCGAGCCACTCGTCGATCTTCGCCTCGACCCTCTTCCCGCGAACGTTCTTGAGTTCGGCAAAGAACCGCAACTGGTCCGCGACTTTCATGCGGCGGTAAAGTCCGCGTTCTTCCGGAAGGTAACCGATGCGGTTCTGTAACTCTGAATCGATCTTGCGGCCAAACACTTCGATCGTGCCCGAGTCAGGCGCCGTGATGTTGACCATCATCCGAATCGTGGTCGTCTTACCTGCTCCGTTTGGACCAAGAAGACCGAAGACACGGCCGGCGCGGACCGCCAGGCTGAGGTCTTTGACGGCTGTAAAGTCGCCAAAGCTCTTGTGCACACGGTCCAGTTTTACTGTTACTTGGTCAGCGGCCATCCAGATTGTTGTTCGGAATCCACAGTTTCAGCGGTACCGGTGTAACTTACACAGAATGGGTTGCCACAACAACCTCATCTGATACATAGTTACAACCGTCACCCCGCAGGTTCGAAACACCTTTTTCCTTTATGTTTGCGCATCGCCACTCTCTAGCGCCCGCAAAGTATCTGCTAGGCTGCGGTGTGCTTGTTATCTATGTCTGCGCGGTTCAGGCGCAACAACCGCAGCAGACTCCGCCGCCGCGATCTCAGCAAGACGTTGTACGTGTTTACACCGAGCTCGTCCAGACCGACGTGATGGTCTTTGACAAGCAGGGTCGCTTCGTCAAAGACCTGACGCGCGACAATTTCGAACTGCGAGTCGACGGCAAGCCGCGGCCGATTCAGGCGTTTGAACTTATCACAGCGGGCAGCGACGAAGAGAGCCAGCTTGCCGCCGCGCGGGGGTCCACGACAGTCAATCTCAAGCGCCCGGTGCCACTCGATCGCGGACGCATCGTCTTCTTCTACGTCGACGATTTTCACATGGACGTGGCGAGCTTCTCGATGGCCCGAAAAGTAATCTCCAAATTCATCGACAAGGAGATGGGCCAAAACGATCAGGTCGCCATCGCGTCCGCAACCGGCCAAATCGGTTTCCTGCAACAACTGACGCACGATCGGATGGTCCTGCGCGCCGCCGTCGAACGACTCAATCCGCGCACCTATTCAGTCAGGGACATGGAACGCCCGGCGATGAGCGAGTATCACGCGTTGCTCATCGATCGCCAGGACCGGGACGTTTTCGAGTTCTTCGTCACCGAAACTATGCGCTCGAATCCGGGCATCAGTCGTGACATCGCGGCCCATATGGTCCGTGGACGCGCCCAGACGATCATATCGCAGGCAAGCGTGTTCAATTCTCACACGTTGACGGGACTGGAACGACTCGTGCGCAGCGCAAAAGACCTGCCGGGACGCAAGGTGGTGTTTTTTCTCTCGGGCGGTTTTCTGATCGAGAACCGTCGCGGCGACTCTTTCTCGAAACTGCGCGACGTAACCAACGCTGCCGCAAAGAGCGGCGTCGTCATCTACTCGATGGACACCCGCGGACTCGTCGCGAGTTTGACGGACGCGAGCACTGATGCCCCGTTCGACCCATCGGGCCGGCTTATCAACGCGTCGCAGGGCGAGTTGTCGGCGACGCAGGATGGAATGAACGCTCTCGCAGCCGATACAGGCGGCAAAGCTTTATTCAACACAAACGATCTCACCCAGGGACTCTCTCCCGCGCTGAAGGAAACTTCTGTCTATTACCTGCTCGCCTGGAAACCTGATGCAGAAGCACAAAAGGACAGGAAGTTTCGCAATCTTGAAGTTAAGTTGATCAATCGCCCGGATCTCACCGTCAGAGTTCGCAAGGGCTACTTCGACGTCGATCCGGAACCTGCGATGGCCGCCCAGCCTGCTGCGTCGCCCACGCCCGTCACTTCCGCACCGGCAAAGCTGCGCGAAGCCATCGGCGCGGCTTATCCCGAACGCGGTCTGCCTATCCTCATGAGCGCTGACTACTACGACGTGATAGGCAAGGGCGCCACACTCTCAACTGCGATTCAGATACCGATCGAGTTTTTGTCGTTCACGGAACAACCCAATGGAAAGAGCCAGGCGGTGGTTGACGTAAGTGGTGTTTATTACGACGACAAGGGCAATCCGAAAGCCAGTTTTATCGAGCGGATCATTACCACGACGATCGCCACCGCAACGTCCGCCGGCGACCGCGACATCACGTTCACTTACCCGGCGAAGTTGCCGCCGGGACTTTACCAGGTCAGAGTCGCGGCGCGTGACGAAAAGAGTGGCCGAATTGGCAGTGCGCACGCGTGGTTCAGCATACCGGATCTGACAAAGAAACAGTTGGCGATGAGCAGTGTGCTGTTGGGTGAACGCAGGCAACAGCCAGTTACTAACGTTTCCGATCCCGGCAGCCTCAACCCGATCGCAATGAGCGCGAGCCATCGTTTCCGGCGTGATTCAACCTTGCGCTTCCTGATATTTGCTTACAACTCGACGCTGTCGACCGCCGATAACAAGCCTGACGTCGCCATCCAGGTTCAGGTCGTACGCGATGATCAGCCCGTGATCACGACTGCCTTGCGGAAGATCGCCACGGACCAGAACACCGATCTCACGCGCATTCCGTACGCGGCGGAGATTCCACTTACGGATTTACAGCCGGGACGGTACCACCTGCACGTTACGCTTATCGATCGTTTGTCGAAACAAAGCACGACGCGACAGACACACTTCGACGTCTACTGATCCCGCCTCGTGCCGACGCTTGCCTCAACAGTTCTTTCGCAGCGGCTCTGCCGCCTGATGTGCGGCGAGGC
>CBFGMX010000229.1:0-6887 GCA_965649955.1 uncultured bacterium | reverse complement strand
AACTTTTTCAGGCGTGATGGGGACTTCGTCGATGCGCACGCCCACGGCGTTGTAAACCGCATTGGCGACGGCGGGTGGAACGGGCAACAGCGGCCCCTGGCCCACCTCTTTCGCGCCGTATGGACCATTCGGATCCGGATCTTCAATCAAATACGTCACAACATCACACATCTCCATCGTCGTCGGACTCTTGTACTCCAACATCGATGGAAACTTGTGCACGACATTGCGGTTTGTGCGATACGACATCTCCTCCATCAGGATCTCGCCGAGCCCCATGTAAACACTGCCCTCAACCTGTCCCAGCACCAGCATCGGATTGATCGATCGCCCGATGTCGTGCGCGATCCAAACCTTTTCAACCACGACGATCCCCGTCTCAGGATTCACGTCGACTTCCGCAACCGCGGCTGAATAACTGTACGCAGGCGATGGTCCAACACCCGACCCTTTGTATCGACCCGGCGATCGCGGCGGCGAATACGAACCCACCGTGCCAATCGTCCCAAACTTCGACTCCGCCAGGACGACAGCTTCCGCAAACGAAACCCCGACCTCCGGATTCTCGACGTCGAACACGCGCCGTTCCGCCAGCGAAAGATTCTCGATCGGAACGCCCAACTTCTCGGCGACGGCCATCACCAACAACTCGCGCGCCCGCTCCGCGGCCTGAATCGCGGCGTTACCAGTCATCAACGTCACACGGCTCGAATAGCTGCCGAGATCAACCGGCGTCAGATCCGTGTCCGCGGTGACGACGCGAATGTCGAACGGATCGATCCCTAAAACCTCCGCGACGATGTACGCGAGTATCGAATCGGAACCCTGTCCGATGTCGGTAGAGCCGCACATCACGCAGACACCGCCCTGGCGATCGAGTCGAAGCTGCACGCCTGACTGCGGCATGTTGTTCCAGTAGATCGGCAACCCGGCGCCGCAGATGTACGAGCTACACGCGATCCCAATTCCTTTGCCGTGCGGCAGCTTGCGATTCGAAAAGTCCCAACCCGAGAAGCGGTTCTTCCAATCCGAACCTTCAACGACGCGATCGATGCACTCGCCCAGCCCCATGCTGCCGATGCGCAAGTAATTCGCCGTGATTGTATTCGGCGGCACGAGATGCTTTCGCCGCATCTCCGCCGGATCGAGCCGCAATTGCTCAGCGATCTTGTCAATCTGCACTTCCACCGCGTAACGAGGTTGTGGCGTGCCATGCCCGCGCTTTGGCCCACACGGCGGCTTGTTTGTAAACGTCCGCACGCCTTGAAACTTGTAGCGCGGGACGTCATACGTCACCGTTTGCAACGCACCCGTGTAGAACGTGCTCGCCACGCCGTAACTTCCGTACGCACCGCCGTCGAGATACGACTGAAAGTGCATCGCGGTGATCGCGCCGTCGTTCTTAACGCCGGTTTTGACTTTCATCAAAACAGGATGCCGGCCGCGGTGACAGTAAAAAACTTCCTCGCGCGTCAGTGTCGCCTTCACCGGACGTCCGGTGATCATCGACAGCTTGCACACCACGACTTCGTGATTGAACGGATCGCTCTTGCCCCCGAAACCGCCACCGTTGGGCGTTGCAATCACTCGGATGTGACTGGCAGGCAGTCCCAGAACCTTTGCGAGCGCGCGATGAACGTAATGCGGCGTCTGCGTCGAACTCCAGAGCGTGATCTTTCCGTCGGAATCGAAATGCGCGACGGCCGCGTGCTGCTCCATCGGCAAGTGCGTGTTGCCTTCGTAGAAGAACGTGTCTTCACGAACCAGATCCGCCTCCGCAAATCCTTCTTCTACATTGCCGAATTCCAGCGAGACTTTTTTATGAACGTTGCCGCCATCGCCGTAATCGTGAATACGCGGCTCGTCGATAAGCACCGCTTCTTCGATCGTCGAGATCGTATTCAGCGGCTCGTACTCGATCTCAATCAGGTTCATCGCATCGAACGCGACGTCTTCGTCGATCGCCGCGACGGCCGCAACGGGATCGCCAATGAAGCGAACCTTGTCGATGCAGAGCGCATGTTCGTCCTGGCTGACCGGCAGGATGCCGTATGGAATCGGCAGGTCCTTTCCGGTGATGACAGCGAAAACGCCAGGCAATGCCAGCGCTTTGGATACGTCGATGCTCTTGATCAACGCGTGAGGCAAATGGCTGCGGAGAATCTTGCAGAACAACATCCGTGGCAACACGATGTCGTCGGCAAACTTCGTTTGGCCCACGCACTTCGCGCGGGCGTCAACTTTTCTAAATGGTTTCCCGATAACCTTAAAGTTCTTTGTTGACACTGATTTGTTGCGCAGCTAGTTCTACTGCCTCATAAATCTTTATATATCCGGTGCAGCGACACAGGTTACCCGACAACGCTTCCTGAATTTCAGCGCGTGAAGGGTTCGGCGTTTTCTTCAGTAGCTCCTCGGCGACGAGAAGAAAACCGGGCGTACAGTAACCACACTGGGCCGCGCCAAGATCGGCAAACGTCTGCTGCAACGGATGAAGCTCGGCGCCCTGGGCCATGCCTTCGATCGTCTTTACCTCGCGGCCTTCGGCGTCGAGGCCGAGCATCAGACACGACAGAATCGAACGCCCGTCGACGAGCACCGCGCACGTGCCGCACTCGCCGAGTTCACAACCGTGCTTTGTCCCGGTGAGATTAAGATCTTCTCGCAGGACTTCGAGCAGCGTCTTGTGCGGGGCGAAGGCGACTTCGACGTGTTCGCCGTTGAGTGTGAACCCGATCTGTTTCTTACTGTGGAGCGGCACCGTCTTTCTTCTTGACCTTATTCAAAATCGTATTGTCGATCAACCTTGTCTTGCCGATGTATGCGGCGACGGCGATCAGCGTAGGCCGTTCGTCGATCCGATCGACCTTTTCCAATGTTTCCGTGTCGGTAATGGCCACGTAATCGAGTCGCGCGCGCGGTTCCGCTTCGACTGTCGAGCGGATCAACTCGGCCAGACGTCCCGCGCTACGCTCGCCATCTTTGAATGCACTTTTCGCTTTCACCAGGGCGCGGTGAATAACGGCCGCCGATTCTTGTTCGTCAGGTGTCAGATACAGGTTGCGCGACGAAATCGCCAGTCCCGAATCTTCACGAACGATCGGCAGTACGACGATTTCGGTGTCAAACGCCAGATCCTTTACAAGTCGACGAATGACCAGGGCCTGTTGCGCGTCTTTCTGTCCGAAGAACGCAAAATCGGGACGAACTGTATTCAAAAGAATCGTAACCACGGTCGCAACGCCGCGGAAGTGACCCGGACGAGAGGCGCCCTCCAGTTGTTCAGAAAGTCCTTCGACGGTGACGTAGGTAGAGAAACCGCGTGGATAAATCTCTTCAACTGTTGGCGCAAAAATGTAATCGACGTTGTAATCGGTGAGCAGCGCTGTGTCTTTCGTCAGATCGCGCGGATAGTGTTCGAAGTCCTCACCTGGACCAAACTGAGTCGGATTAACAAAAACGGAGACAACTACGACGTCGCACATTCGTCTCGCTTCACGCACAAGACTGAGATGACCTTCATGCAGAGCGCCCATCGTGGGAACGAGTCCGATGGTTTTGTCCTGTTCACGGCGGATTTTGCGCGCGACGGAAGTCATGCGCTGACGGCGGTTGATGATCTCCATAGTTTTGAGGTTGGAATCAGGACTTCTCGCCCTCTGATTTTCTCGCGGGGATCTCTATCTCCAACTCTTCTGCGGTCTCGGCGGGTAGACCATACGACTCCGCTTGCGAAGGATACGTGCCGTTGCGAACGTCGTCCGCGAACCTGCTGACGGCTTCAGTCATCACTTCGCGCAAATTTGCATAAGGCCGCACAAAGCGGGCCTGCTTACCAAATGACAGGCCAAGCATGTCGTGCAGGACCAGCACTTGAATGTCACAATGGACACCGGCACCGATGCCGATCGTCGGAATACTGATGCTCTCGGTGATCATTTTAGCGATCTCGCGCGGCACGACTTCCAGCACCACTGCAAACGCGCCGGCGTCTTCCAATGCCTTAGCGTCGTCGATCAACTGCTGCGCCGCTTTGGCCGTCTTGCCTTGCACGCGATACGCGCCCAGTTGGTTGATCGACTGCGGCGTTAAACCGATATGGCCCATCACGCTGATCTCTTCGTCGACCAGGCGCTTGACCAGATGCACACGCTTGTGACCGCCTTCGAGTTTGACGGCTTCAGCGCCGCCTTCCTTCACGAGACGCAGCGCGTTGCGGACGGCGTCGTCGTCGCCGGTATGAAACGTTCCGTAAGGCATGTCCGCGACGAGCAATGCGCGTTGCACAGCGCGGCGGACGGCCTTCAGGTGGATCAGAATCTCTTCCAGCGTCACCGGTACGGTGTTGCCGTATCCGAGCACAACATTTCCCAGGCTGTCGCCGACAAGTATCACGTCAATTCCAGCTTCATCGACAATGCGCGCCGTCGGATAATCGTAAGCAGTCAGACAAACCAGGCGTTCGCCTCGTTGTTTGCTGGATCGTAAAGACGGGGCACTAACCTTCTCCGGACGTTCAGGCTTCAGATAAGGCATATTTCAGCTCTCTTTACACCACGATTTGTGGACAATTGGATTGCCAGAAAGACGGAAAGTTTGGCTATGTCGCGGGCGCTGTAACAAGTGGCGGCATTATAACGGCATTCGGTGTTTTTGGCACATCCAACGGGCAACGGCCGATTTATCGGATGTTTGCGCCAATAGTTCAGCGATCGACTTCCGGAGGACTGGGTGAACAAGCGTGGGAACGAGTTCGTTCAGAGGCACGAGGACGAAGCGCCGGTTGTGTAATCGCGGATGCGGAAGCGTGAGAAACTCGGTTTCGACTCGCGCGTCTTTGTAGATCAGCAGGTCGAGATCGATGGTTCGGGGACCCATGTGAACGTCACGGGTGCGGCCGAGTGAGTATTCGATGCGCAACAGGCGAGCCAGGAGCTGTTCCGGCGAGGGAAGTGTAGAGCCGCGCAGCTCCGCAACCATGTTGAGAAATGACGGCTGGTTCGCGTTTTCGACTGCTTCAGTCTCGTAGACGTTCGAAAGGCGGATCACGTCGAGTCCGGCGTCGAGCATGCCGCGTACGCCGAGGAGAAGATACGCGGCGCGGTTGCCGACGTTCGAACCCAGTCCGACGTATGCGTTGTGGATCATCTTTGTACTTTGTGCTTAGTACTTGGTACTTGGTAACTTGTCCCCTGCGCAACGCTTAACAAAGTACCAAGTACGAAGCACAAAGCACAAACAATGTCCCAACTCGGCACACTCATCTGGTTAAAGTGGAGACTGCTGCGAAACTCACTGCGGTCCAGTAAGGCGGTCGTCAACAAACTCGCGACCGTGCTTGGCATGCTCGCGGCGCTCGCGTTCTCACTCATCGTAGCCACCTCGTTGGGAGCGGTGGCGTATCTGGCTACACGTCCGGACATGTTGGGTGAAGTGCTCAGACGAAGTCCGCGAGGTGAGTTTCCAGTCGCGGCGACGACCGAGTTCATCTTCTTCTCGATCCTTGGGTTTATTTATCTGATGTGGGCCACGGTACCGTTGAGCATCGGCGGCAGCAAACAGTTCGATGCCGGGAAGCTGTTGATGTACCCGATTACGCTGCGCAAGCTATTTGCGGTCGACTTCGTTAGCGAGTTGACGACGCTGCACTCGGTTTTTGCAGTGCCCGCAGTGGTGGCGATTAGCATCGGCGCCGGTTTGGGTTCAGGAAATCTGGCGATCGCGTTACTCGGCGCAATTCCTGCGACGCTGTTCGGCGTCGCGCTTTCCAAGTGGCTTTCGACGACGATCGGTACGCTGTTACAACGCAAACGCGCGCGCGGTGAAACGATCGTGGCGCTGATCGGCGCGGTTGCAGGATTGAGCGGCGCGCTGGCCGGACAAATCGCGCCGGTGCTGTTTCGCCATGCTGAGTCGCTGCGTTCGCTGCGTTGGACACCTCCCGGAGCGGCCGCTGTTCTCCTTGTTGGCGCTGCCCGCAACGAAATTGAATACGCGCTTGCGTTCATCACGCTCAGCGCTTACACGGTTGCCTTGATCGTTGCCACATACTGGATCGCGCGTCGTACGGCGCTCGGTCTCGGCGGAGGACGGCGGCGTAAGGCCGTTGCCGAAACGAATCGGGATCTTCCTGTCTATGTTGGATGGCAACTGCCGCTGTTGTCGCCGGAGCTGTCGGCCATCGTCGAGAAGGAACTGCGGTACGCGCTCCGCAACGCGCAGATACGAATGATGGCGCTGATGCCGTTGATACTCATCGCGATCCGTCTCTTCAACCGCAGCCGCATGGGCGATTTGCGATCGTCATCGCACGCCGGCGAGTTCATGGCTTACCTTTCGGGGTTGATGGCAAGTGGCGGTGTGCTTTACGTCTTTCTGATTCTCGGCGGGCTCTCGGCCAACCAGTTTGCCTTCGAAGAAGGCGGCATGCGTAGTTACATTCTGGCACCAGTCGACAGGCGAAAAATACTGCTCGGCAAGAACATTGCGGTAACGATCGTCGCGTTTGTGTTTGCGGTTGCGCTATTGATCTTGAATGCGATCGTGTTTCAGGACATGAGCGCGGGCGACCTCCTGTTTGTGGCGTTCAGTTTCGTTGTGTTTGCGGCAATCATGTCGATCTACGGAAACTGGGTATCGATCCGTTTTCCGAAACGCATGGTTTTCGGGAAACGAATGAACGTTTCCGGAGTTGCGGGACTGCTGCTGATTCCGATGATTATCGTGCTCGGCACACCGCCGTTTTTAGCCGCGGTTGCCGGTTATTTCAGTGGCAGCGTTTACGTTGGTTACGCAACGCTTGGTCTGTTCGCGTTCATCTCAGTTGCGGTCTATGCCGTCGTCATCACCTGGCAGGGCCGCGACCTGGCCAGACGAGAAATCGATAT
>CBFGMX010000228.1:0-6935 GCA_965649955.1 uncultured bacterium | reverse complement strand
CGCGGATTGACAGGCAGAAACGTGGCGGTGTTTGTCGACGGCGTACGCTACACGACGAGCGCCCAGCGCGGCGGCGTCGGCACATTCTTCAGTTTGATCGAGCCCTCGAGTTTGGAAACTGTCGAGGTTCTGCGTGGTCCAAACAGCTCGCAGTACGGATCGGACGTGCACGGCGGCGTCGTGAACTTCATCTCGCAAGCCCCGCGTTACGGAAACGCCAACGGCGAATTTCACGGACACACAAATGTTTTTTACACGTCAGCCACGAACGGCTTTGGCGGCAACGCGCTATTGAGCTACGGCAGGCGAAATTACGGGTTCCTGGTTAACGTCAATGGCCGGCGCATCAGCACTCTCCGGCCCGCGGATGGGCTCGACTACCACGCGGCAGTAACGCGCTTTTTCGGTCTTCCTTCAGACATTTTTGGCAAACGATTACCCGACACCGGATTCACGCAGTACGGTGGTCTGCTGCGCACCAACTTCAATCTCGACGACAAGACACAGCTTCTTTTCAGCTACTCGCGCAATCAACAGGACAACGGCAAACGTTACGACCAGTTGTTGGGCGGCGACGGCAACAACTTCGCCGACCTGCGCAACCTGATGACCGACACGTTCTATGCGCGTCTGTTCCGGCAGAACCTCTGGATCTTTGACAACGGTTCGTTCACGTTTTCCTATAACGGCCAGCGTGAGGAACGAATCAACCAGGGCGGGCAGGGAAATCCCATCGGCGCGATCACGACTCAACGCGAGCGTACCAACGTACTTGGTTTTAATTTCTATCTCGATAAACAGATTGGCGACAACAACACGCTCCTGATCGGCGCCGACGTTTACCGCGACAAGATCCGCGCGCCCGCGTTTTCTTTCGATCCCGCCACGGGAACGACGGAAAACTCACGGCCGCGCATTCCAAACGGCGCGCGGTATCTGTCGTATGGTTTCTTTGCGCAGGACAATTTCACTGTCATTCCCGATCGTCTCCGCTTGAACGGCGCGGTCCGTTACAGCGTTGCTTCGTACGTGTCGCGTGCGTCAAATTCGGATCCTGGTCCAAACGGGCAGCCGCTCTTTCCTGACGATAGTGCGCGGTTCAGTGCGGTCTCGGGACGGTTCGGAGGCGTCGTGACTGTGGGCGGTGGCTTCGACATCGCTGCGAAGTACACGCGTGGATTTCGCGCACCTAACACCACCGACCTGGGAATCATTGGACTTGTCGGCACCGGATTCGAAGTCGACGCGGCTACCGCAGCTGCGCTTGGCGGATTTATCGGCACTACCGCAGGCGGCGACGCGGTTTCAACCGGAATTCCCGTCACCGAACTCGGACCGGAAAGCAGCGACAGTTTCGATCTCAGTTTCCGCTACACCAGCCAGCGCTTCGCTTTTGATGCCACCGGGTTCACAACCAAACTGAACGACGTCTACTTCGATCAGGCGCTGGTGTTGCCGCCGGGAGCGCAAGGGACTTTTCTCGGCAGCGAACAGATTGTCGCCCAGAACGCAGCCGGCCTCGTTTTCGTCGCAGTAGCGCCGACTCCCGTGCTCGTACGCGTGAACTTCGACGACGCGCGACTCAACGGCGTCGAGCTCAACGGGCGGGCGCGCTTCTCGGACCAGTGGAGCGCCAACGCGAACTTCACTTACATCCGCGCGCATAGTTTGCTCAACGGGTTGCCACCAAACATGGAGGGCGGGATCCCACCGGCGACAGGCTTCGTGAGTTTGCGGTATCAACCGCGGTCGCGTTTCCACATCGAAGGCTATTCGATTCTCGCTGCACGCCAGAACCGGCTCTCAACACTCGACATCGCCGACCGCCGCACCGGCGCCGCACGGTCCCGCACCAACATTCAAAACTTTTTCCGCCGCGGCGCGTGTGTCCGTGGTCTAACGACGCCTGGTCCGGCCGGTTGCGGCTCTCCCGGAGGCATTTTGATTCCAACCGGCGAAACGTTGGCCCAGGTCCAGAACCGGCTTCTTCCGATCGGATCAACGATCAATGGCGTGTTCGTCGCTGGCGCCGACACTCCCGTTCCGCTGTTTCCCTATCTGCCAGGCTATGGATTAGTTGGCGTTCGTGGTGGGTACAAGTTCGACGATAAGTCTGATATCTCCGTCGACGTCGAAAATATCTTCGACAAGTCTTATCGTGGGATCAGTTGGGGAGTTGATGGCGCCGGGAGAGGCGTCACGGTTCGATATAGATACTCATTCTAGTTGTTGGCGCCAATCATTGGTCATATATCATTTAACATTTCTCATTGGTCATTTTCGAGCACCATGAAGTCGCTCTAGTTTGCCCGCTGCAAGCGTGGACAGACAGAAAACGGCAAATGACAAATGATAGATGTCAAATGATATATGACCAATGATTACCTCTTCAGACCGGCGGGGTGTCTTCAAACGGCAGATCCGGTTGAAAAGTCTTGTCGCGCCCGGCGACGTAGAGCCGCATCACGAACCACAGAATTCCCAACGCCAGCACGATCCAAAACGCCGCCCAAAAAATGGCTGGAATGCCTGTGATGCGCGCCATGTTGACGGCGTCGGTATGCACGAAAGCCGACCCAAACGGTGAAGACAAGGTAAAGAGATCCTTCAAATTGAACAGCGCGTTAAGCACACACTGCACTGCGAGAAAACTCATGAAGAAAGTCGCGACGCGTGCGCCCGCGAATTTTGCTATAAGCACGAGTGCGCCCGAGATTACAACGCCGGCCAAAACTGTGAACGGAATTCCGGACAAACCATCAAGTGAGTAAATCGGTTTGATTAACCCGAAGATAATTGTCAGCGCCAAAATGTAAACGCCTGAAACCAGCAACACGATCCGCGCGGCGACAGCCCTGCGAATCAAAACCAACAACAACGCGCCGTAGGCCATCGCGCCCAAATAACCCGCGCTTGACACGAATATCTGTGAGATTAGGCCGCCGCTCGTCGTCTGAGTCTGGCCTTCCGTGTTCGTTGCGACCCACAAGTAATGAACTGAGTTCCCGGTGAGCAAGGCTGCGAGCGCGTGTCCGCCCTCATGGATGAACGTAACAAATAACTCGAAAGGGTAGTAAAGGATCCAGGCAAACGGGATGAACCACAACAGTAACGAGATGGCCGTGGCCACGAGCAGCGTCATCGCCTGGGGTCGCGCGTCTTGTGAAAGCCTTAATCTCATCTTCAACTCTCCGGTAATTCAGCGGGCTTCTGGGCGTATTCTAAAGGTCGCCATTAGTAACGCACAACCGTTACAGGATGTTCCAGAACCCTCCCCGCGCTTTATTCTCTTCGATAATCGCCGGATTTCCCGCCTGTCTTAATTTCCAAACGGATTTCCGTGATTGTCATCCCTTTTTCCAGCGCTTTGCACATGTCGTAAACCGTCAACGCCGCGACGGAGACGGCTGTCAACGCCTCCATTTCGACTCCCGTCTGCGCGTTTGTCGACGCTTCGGCCGTCAGCGAAACGCCGTCGTCCTCAACGATCGCCTGAACGTCGACGTGGGTCAACGGCAGCGGATGGCATAGCGGAATCAAATCCGCGGTGCGCTTCGCCCCCATGATCCCTGCAAGACGCGCTGCTTCCAGCGGATCACCCTTTGGCGTGCGATGTTCGCGCAACGCCGAGACGGTTTCGGCCTTCATCAACACCTTTGCCGAAGCAACTGCGCGTCGCTGAGTGAGTGGTTTGTCTCCGGTATCGACCATGCGAACACGGCCGTGTTCGTCGACGTGGGAAAGCTGTGTCATGGTTCCGAAGTAGATAACAAAAACCGGCCTCGCAGCAAGTAGATCTCGACAATCGACCGCGTTTTTGTCTATCCTGCGCCGCAACCGGGAGGAAGGCCTCATTCGAGTTGGCTTCACGCGCTTCATCCCAATTCGAGCCCTGGGTTTGTTTTTAAGAATCTGATTTGCGGTATGTGATCGTAATGTTAACGGCGATTCAATACCACTATGGAGGTTTTCCTGCGTGTTTGAGACTGACAAGGAAGTGCTTGATTGGTACGAGCGGCAGCCACGCGCGTTATCGAAAGAGTACGTGAACAGCATTCGCTGGAATGAGGTCAGGAATTATCCACTCAATCCCGCGTTTGTGCCGGTTCTGACGTACATGCGCGACATCGAGTACTTCACTGACATGTATTACCAGGAATTGCGACGCACCCCGACCGGCAAAGATCCGATCATCAGAAAGTTTATGGACCGCTGGAGCATCGAAGAGTTACACCACGGGAACCTGCTCAACAGGTTTCTGGAGGAGGCCGGCGTTCCGCAAGGCAAAAACTGGCAAGCTGAAGCGACACGAAAGATTCCGCGTCTTTATACGATCGGAAGTTACCTGGTGGACCACGCTTCCAGACCGTTCGGAAAGTACTTTCACGGCGCGCACATGGTGTGGGGCGCGATCAACGAAATCACCGCGATGAATGCTTATCGACGATTGTCGGATCTCGCGGGCCATCCGGTGCTGCAGCAGTTACTGATTGGCATCGTGCAGGAAGAATCGATTCACTCGAGTTTTTACTGGAACGTCGCGCGCGTGAAGCTTAAAGAAACGAAGTTTTCGCGAAACCTCGCGCGATTCGTTATCGGCAAGTTTTGGGCGCCGGTGGGCCAGGGGGCCAAGCCCGCGCGTGAAGCGAATTACGTGATGGCGACGTTGTTTCCGGGCAAGGAAGGTCTGGATCTGTTCGATCAGAAGATTGGCAATCGCATCGAGCGCCTGCCTGGTTTTATTGGGTTTAAGGGATTGACGGAACGCGTCGCGCCGATTGTGCAGGTTTAATCCGCGGACTTCACACTGCTTCCATTGTTTTTCAATGCGTCGTCACGGTAAGCGGATCGCTTTCACCAGCGATCCTGCTTCCGCCGATTTCACTCCCGCCGGAATGATCACCAGCGCGGTCGTCAATGCAAACGAAACAAAGTCTGACGATCCACCCCACTTGAGCGGAAACGCGATCATTTCACCGTCGTCGTTCGTCATCAGTTGCGCCGGCAGATAACTCTCACGGTCCATCGTTCCTTTGACACTGCGCGCGAGTAACACCGTTTCGTGTTTCAAAACCGGTTCAGTCGCTCCCTGCATCGCCATCAAAGCAGTGCGAGTGAACAAATTGAAAGTTACTGAAACTGAGACAGGGTTTCCGGGCAGACCGAATACGAGCGCGCCGCCAGGAAGTCGCGCGAAGACGATCGGCTTGCCCGGTCGCAAAGCGACGCGTTCGAAAAAGATCTCCGCACCGAGTTCCTTCAGTGCACTCTTCGTAACATCGTAAACACCCATCGACACCCCGCCCGACGTCACGACAACATCGAAATTGTCTCCTGCGTCGGCGATCTGGCGTTTGAGCAGGGATGTTTCGTCGCGTGTAAGTGGCAGGCGTTGGACCACCGCGCCGGCAACTTCGGCATAAGCGCTGATCGAGTAGTTATTGGAATCGCGGATCTGGTCCAGGCCCGGCTGCTCGTTGACCGCGACCAGTTCCGTGCCGGTTGCCGCGACCGCGACGCGCGGACGCCGCGCTACTTCCACCTGCGCGTAACCAAACGCGGCGAGTACCGCCATCATCGCGGCATTGATCGTGACGCCGGGACGCAGCACGGTCTCACCCGCTTTGATCTCATCTCCGCGTTTGACGATCGACCTGCCGGCTTCGACTGGCGACAGCAGTTCCACGACTGTGCCGTCTTTCAGTTCGTGGGTTAGTTCGACCTGTTGCACGCTATCGGCGCCTTCGGGTACGGGCGCGCCGGTCATGATCCGCACGGCCTCGCCTTCTTCCATCCGCTGGTGCCAGCCTTTTCCGGCCGCCGACTCGCCCACGATTCGTAGACTGACTGGCGCGCCCGTTGTGTCGGTAGCGCGCACGGCGTAACCGTCCATTTGGGAACGATCGAAGGGCGGGAGATCCGAGTCGGCGACTACTTCCTGGGCCAATACGCGGCCGAGAGCGTTTGGGAGGTCGACCTTCTCGCTGCCGAGTGCGGGCGTGTGCTGCCGGACAATTTGAATGGCTTCCGCGACTGAAATCATCTGTTTCTGCTTGTAAATTCCGGGGCCCAAGAAACCGAAAGGCCGGTTTTGGACCGGCCTCTCAAGGTTGGCGGAGACATTCAGCCTCGATTGGTCACCGTCCTCACCCCGGCAACCACATTCACCGTTGGCGAGAATTGTAGTCAAAAAGCGGCGCGGGTCAATAGGCATACGCGGATTAAATTGTTAAGTGCTTAACGAACACAAAAACCGGAAAAAACGTTAATGTTTTGTTGAGCAGCCGCGTGTAAGTCACGTGGGAGGAGGAACGATGACTGACCATGACATTCACGGATGTGGCGGGACTGGAGCGTGGGTGGGCGTCTTGTGTGCAGCGCTTGGCGTTCTGACCGCCTACGCGATGCTAAAGGCTATGGGCATTGGGCATTTCGTTTGGTCACCCAGCTCGACTCGTGAAATAACCATCGGGTTGATTGGGTTGTTCATTGCGGCCCGTGGTCTCGGAAAGAAGGCGGGAGTGTTTCTTTGCTCGAAGGGTAACCGCTTGGGTTTCAATGTGCTCGCCGGAATCGGAGTCGCGTTCGGGTCGATAACGATCGCGGTTTTGACGGGGATGTTTGTCGGGCTCGTGCGTGAATTTGGCGTGATCGTGGGCAGCCCAGGTTTCGAACCCATAAACCTTGTTTTGGGGCCGCTCATGGCGTTGGCGCTCGTGTTCTTTTTCGGAGGAATCCCGGCGCTTGTTCTTGGCGCGTTATTTGGGTTCCTCGTCAAGACTCGTTTGGAGAGGTTGACGCGTTGATGTCTGAGAACTCGAATGCGACTGAAGAGATGGACAGCCTGCGCTGGTAACAACGCTGATTCTTGATGGAAATAAAAACCAAGACCTGCCCCGACGAGGCAGGTCTTCCTATTGTGACTCTATTGGGTT
>CBFGMX010000227.1:0-6937 GCA_965649955.1 uncultured bacterium | reverse complement strand
TCTTGTGCCTCTTTGCGGCTCCTCTTTGCGGCCCCTCTTTGTGGCCCCTTTTTGGCTCTCATTCAATTACCGCTAACACGTCACCTGCGTTCACCGTGTCGCCCGGTTTGACGTTGATTGCTACAACAACACCCGCGCGCGGCGACTTCATCTCGTTCTGCATCTTCATCGCCTCGACGACGACGATACCCGATCCCTTCTCGACAATCGCGCCCACCTCAATCTGCACACGCACAACTTTACCCGGCATCGGCGCTATGATCTCCGCCAGTCCATGGTGATGACGATCCGAATCCTGTCCACTGCGCAGACGCTTCGGATCGACGATCGTCACAACGTAACTGCGACCATGCAGGTTCACATCAAACCCGTCTTGCGCTTTGTTCACGCGACACTCATGCACTTCCACGCCGCGAAGAAATAAGTAGCTGCCGGGCTCCGGCTCTCGCAATTCGAGATCGTAAACACGCCCCTCGATCTCCGCCTTCACACGGCCCCCCTCGAACCGCACGGTCAGTTCCTGCTCGCGATCCTCGATGAAGGCCTTCAGTTTCACGACTTCATCCACCTTCTCAAACCAGCCGCGCGTCCCGCCTTCTTCCACTGCCCGTCGGAAACCGGCGTTCCGCCTTGAACGAAAACCGGTTGCTCGTTACGCGCAAAATGTATCGCCGCGGCGATCATCGCGAGGTCGACATGCTCTTCCGGCGGTTCAACCTCGATTCGCCGCTCGTTGAATCTCGAAATAAACCCGGTGTCGAGCTTGCCGGCGACAAACTCCTCGTCGCGAGCTACTTCACGAAAGAACGGCAACGTGGTTGTGATTCCCGAAACCTGGTACTCGTCGAGCGCGCGACGCAGACGTTCGATCGCTTCGCCGCGTGTGCGGCCCCAAACCGCGAGCTTCGCGATCATCGGATCGTAATGAATGGAAACTTCCGACAACTTGGCGACGCCGCTGTCAATTCTGATCCCGGGCCCCGCCGGTTCGCGTAGCGATGTAATCGTTCCCGGTGAAGGGAAGAAGTTGTTCGCCGGGTCTTCGGCATAGATCCGGCACTCGATCGCATGGCCCGTCCAGCGCACGTCGTCCTGTGTAAACGACAACGGCTCGCCTGCGGCGACACGAAACTGCTCGCGCACGAGATCGAAACCCGTCACGAGTTCTGTTACCGGATGCTCGACCTGAAGACGCGTGTTCATCTCCAGAAAGTAAAACTCGCGCGTGATGTCGGAAAGCAGAAACTCCACAGTGCCCGCGCCTGTGTAGTTCACCGTCCGTCCGATCTTCACCGCCGCTTCACCCATTCGCCGGCGCAACTCTGCATCGTCGATCGGCGACGGGCACTCCTCGATCACTTTCTGATGTCGACGCTGAATCGAGCACTCACGCTCGCCGAGATGGACCACGTTGCCATGCGTGTCGGCGAAGATCTGGATCTCGATGTGTCGCGGACGTTCGACTGCTTTTTCGAGATACAACGCGGAGTCGCCAAATGCCGCCGCAGCTTCTGTCTGCGCGGTCTCAAATGCGGAACGAAGTTCTTCACTGCTCGTCACCAGCCGCATGCCTTTCCCGCCACCGCCCGCGGCCGCTTTCAACATCACCGGATAGCCAAACTGTTCCGCCTTTTCACTCGCTTCGGCAAACGAAACGAGGGCCTCCACGGTCCCCGGCACGATCGGGACGCCCGACTCGACCGCCACTCGCCGTGCACTCGTCTTCGAACCCATCAGCTCCATCGCGTCGGCACTTGGACCAATGAACGTAAGACCTGCGGCACTGACAGCGCGTGCGAAGCCGGCATTCTCAGCGAGAAAGCCATAACCCGGATGAATTGCTTCGGCGCTAACTGAAGTTGCCGCGGCGATGATCGCGTCGATGTTCAGATAACTTTGGCTCGATGCGGCCGGACCGACGCACACCGCTTCGTCCGCGGCTCGCACGTGCAGACTCTCGGCGTCAGGTTCGGAATAGATTGCGACGGCCTTGATGCCCAGTTCGCGGCAGGCACGAAGGATGCGGACAGCGATCTCCCCGCGATTGGCTATCAGTACTTTGCGAAACATTCGTTTTGAGCTTTGTGCTTAGAACTTTGTACTTCGTCAATCATTGCGGGAGTTTAGAGTGACAGTCTACGGAGTCAAAGTACAAAGCACAAAGTACAAAGAACCAGGCTCTACACAACAATCGAGTTTGCAGGTTGACGTGGATCGTATCTGACGACGATTTGTTTCCCGGGCGCGTAGTCGTTTGAACGCTGCTGTTGCAGGTCGGTAAGCGCCTGTGAAGACTCATAGAGCACGCCCGCAAGCATGTAAGTGTAAGTGACTTGCGTGATGCGGCCGTTGTTGTCGGAGACGGCGTCGATGATGTTGCCGTCAGTCATCCGGCCGGTTTTGGCGAGACGTGCGATTCGTGAGGCTTCGTCTTCGACTTTTTTACGGAAACGGTCCAGAAACGACATGCGTCGCTATGGTTGAAGGATGCCTGCTGAGACTGAGCGGCCGACGCCGCCCTTGGACACCTCAGTGACGCGTTTCAGGATGCCATTGGATCCGATCCAATCGTCTTCTGTCCCGAGGATTTTGTCTTCGCCCGGCAATTGGAGTTCGTAGGTCGTGAATGCCAATCCGCCGGAAGGTGTGTCGTCGGTGGCGGAGAAAGAAGCGTTGCGGATCGCAGCGCCGCGCAGGGACCGCGATTTCTCTGTAGCGTTGGCAGCGAAGTCGGCGCTGGGTCTGTAGCCTGTGGCATCCAGGTTTCTCAGCGCTTCTGCGAGCGTGCCGTAAGGATCCGGAATTCGTTTCTGGAGATCTGCGAAGTCGGCTGGGTACGTTTGGTACCGCGTCTGGTATTCAAGGGCCGCCGCTTCAAAGGTGTGCCAGTAAGCCTTGAACGCAGCGTCCTTGGCCATCTGCCGTTGTCGCAGGCGCTCGGGTACGGTCACGCCGATCAGCAAAGCGATCAGTAAGACCACGGATGACGAGGCCAACAAGCCTCTTCGAGCATGTTTGAGACCGCAAAACTTTTCCGGATTGAGCTTGATCGAACGGTAGAGCTTTCGTCCCAACCAGACGGTGATGATTAGCAGTGGGATCGAGACCCATTTCAAACGCCACGCCGCCGTTTGGCCCGCCGCGATCCAGGACCAGCCGCCGAGGGGATCCAACTGCTTTTGAAACAACGCAATGACTGTTTGCGAGAGGAAAAGCAGGACCATCAACGAACCGGCCACAGCCAGGAGGAGAGAACGACCGTAAGACGGAAGTTCGTGGTCCGGTTTCGGAAGGGGCTCACCTACAGCACGGGCCCCACATTGTCTACAACCATTACTCAAGGCCCCAACAAACTTGAAGCCGCAGCACGGACAGATAGTCACGTTTCTACCTCTAAAAAGAACAATCTGCGTTAGCCCTGTTTTTCCGGAAACGCGGATTTAACAAACGATATCGGATTCTGTATACGAATTTCCTGCGCCGGTACGTTCTCAGTTTTTGTTGCCTCTACCTTAGCCAGTTCTCGCCACGTGTGATACATCCGGTGCGCGAAGGTCCAATAGGAGCCAACCGCAAGCACCCATAAAACAGCCGGCATCCGATTGGCAAAGAAATTATTAGAACCAGGATGAGTACTAAGCGCGCCGATGATAAAGAGTACGACGCGTTCTGGGCGCCGCAAAAAGCCCACATCGCATTTGGGAATCAGGCTCTCTGCCCGCGCGCTCGCGTAGCTTACCATAACCGACCCCATTAGTCCGGCGCCCGCGAGAAAAACGTTAAGAGTTGAGTGAAGCGCGGTGTCGCGGGCGTAAAAGACCATAAGGCCCACAAACACAACCATATCCGAGAGCCGGTCCAGTGAAGAATCAAGAAAACCGCCAAATCTCGTGACCCGGCCCGACAAACGGGCCACCTGCCCGTCCAGCATGTCGAAAAGATTGGCGACGACGAGGGCGATTCCCGCCTCGAAGAACCACCCCAGCCCAAAAAGAAGACCGCATCCGACGTTCACAGCGACGCCTATTACGGTCAAAATGTTGGGACTAATGTGACCTTTCGCCAGCCACCGCACAATGGCATCGATGATCCGCTGGGCGGCCCGTCCGATACTTGCACCAAACATGCGCTAGGTCTGTTTCTCCTTGGATAAACCAGTCTTTTACTCGGTAAGAGTGCGCGGCGACAGTACGTCCGCGAACACTACGCTTCGTCGTGCAAAGTCTTGAGTTGCCGGATTTCGAAGTTACGGGCGCCAGCGGGGGTTCGCACCACCACCTCGTCGCCTTCCTGTTTGCCCATCAGGCTCCTGCCGACCGGCGAAGTGGTTGAAATCAGGCCCTGGGCCGGATCGCTCTCCTCGGGAGTCACCAAACGGTAGGTGACCTCCTCGTCTTTCTCGGCGTCGTAAAGGACCAGCGTCGAACCGTAGGACGCTTTATCACGCGGCACTTTGTTCGGATCGATCGAGGCAATCTCGCTGATTCGTTGCCGTAATTCGACGATGCGGGCTTTCACGACGTTCTGCCGGTCGAGCGCGGCCCGGTATTCGGAATTCTCACGAAGATCGCCAAACTCGAGCGCCCGCTTGATCTCTTTCGGCAGGTGAATGCGGAGCTCCGTTTCGAGCTCGTCGAGTTCACCCTGAAGTTTTTCTTTGATTGCCTGTGCCGACAACTAACTCACCCTTCCCTGAACACCAGTTGTATCAATCCGTGTTCCAGTCAAACCGGCCTATGATAACTGGCCTCGTCCGGCGCACCAAAAGACACACCGGTGTCACGCGCTGTCCGTACAAGCTGACCATCCGGCGGCACGGTCTTGATATTTTTTATCGCATCGGCGAGCGGCACCGTGACCACGTCCCCGGCTTGAAGCGCCACCATTACGCCAGTTTCTCCATTAGCTAACGCCCGGACCGCGCACGATCCGAAATTCGTCGCCAGCATACGATCGAAAGCGTTCGGACGCCCGCCCCGCTGAAGATGCCCCAGGACCACGCAGCGGGTCTCGCGTCCGGTAACGTCCTCGAGATCGCGTTGCAGGTGCTGTCCGATCCCGCCCAGCCGGGGTGCACGAGAACTATCACCCTTGTCTTGATAAACCAGCTCGTGCCCGATCTCGATCGCGCCTTCAGCGACGACGATGATACTAAAGTTCGATCCCATCGCGTCGCGCGCGCGCACTTTCGCAACGACTGAGTCGAGCGTAAACGGAATCTCCGGAATCAGGATCACATCGGCGCCGCCGGCGAGCCCCGAGTGAAGCGCGATCCATCCGGCGTGCCGGCCCATCACCTCCAGAATCATCACCCGGTCGTGCGACTCGGCCGTCGTGTGCAGGCGATCGAGCGCTTCCGTCGCGATGTCCAGCGCGGTGACGAACCCAAACGTGAGTTCCGTGCAGGCGAGATCGTTGTCGATCGTCTTCGGAACGCCGCAAATTAGAACGCCACGTTTGTGAAACTCATTGGCGATCGTTAGCGTGCCTTCGCCACCGAGGACCACGAGCGCATCGATCCCGAGGATCTTCATGTTGGCTATGGCTTCCTCGTAGACGGCTTCGACGCTCATTCGCTTGCCGTCTTTATCGCGTTCGACAAAACAACCGCGGTTGCGCGTACCGAGAATCGTTCCGCCGCGCGGCAAAAGTCCGCGAACGTCGGAGGCATTGAGCGAACGCGTCTTGCTGGCGCCGAGCAGCCCTTCGAAGCCGTCTTCGATGCCGATGACGCGCATGCCGTATTCACACGTGGTGGTTTTCACCACGGCGCGAATCACCGCATTCAGACCCGGCGCATCGCCACCGCCGGTCAGAATTCCTATCGTTCCAAACATAATGGGACTGCGACAGTCTATAAGTTGCGATTGGCAGTTGGCAATCTTAAGTTACTGTCGTAGCATACCAGCAAAATGGAAATCGACGACGACGCAAAAGAGATTGTTCGCGAGATCGGCAGCGCGATAAACGAATCCGTCGAGAACTCGACGAAGGTTGCGGAAGCGATCGAACGACTGCGGGAAGCCGGGTACGAGATGGAGTTGACGCTGCGACTAGAGATCGGTCTCAGGCCTCACGCCGGCGATGAAGAGTCAGTAAATGACGGCGCCGCACTCGATCTCACCGAAGAGGATCTACAGGTCCTGCAACGAATGAAAATCCGCATCGACCCGGAACGCTAAATTCCCTCGAACAATTCACTCGGCACTTAGACGTCAACACGATTCGAATTGCGCTTGCTCGGTTTCCAATCAAATAAAACGGATGAAAGCCGGATTTGTCGCAATTTGAGCGGCTGTGTTATCTTGTCTGGCTTTTAAACCTGCCCAATTTGTTCGCCTTTATAGGTCGAAAGAGGAGTTCAGCGACGTATGTCTACGCCCAATCGAAACGTGAGCGCCGACGGTGATCATGTCGGCAAAGTCGTGCAGATTATCGGTCCGGTGCTCGACGTCGAGTTTCAGGGAGGTTACCTGCCTCCGATTTACCAGGCACTGCGAGTCACCTCTGAAGGTTTCGACGTGCCGTCCCCCATCGACGTCATCGCGGAAGTGCAGCAGCACCTCGGCGAAGGACGCGTGCGAACCGTATCCATGTTACCCACCGACGGCATGGTCCGTGGCATGAAGGCGATCGACACCGGCGGCCCGATCACAATGCCCGTCGGCGAGGGAACGCTCGGCCGCGTGCTCAACGTGATTGGCGAACCTGTGGACACGCTTGGCCCCGTCAAGCACGACAAGCGCTACCCAATCCACCGCCACGCGCCAACCTTCGAAGAACAGTCAACCGAACTCCAGATGTTCGAGACCGGCATCAAGGTCATCGACCTGATTCAACCGTTCCTGCGCGGCGGAAAGATTGGTCTGTTCGGCGGCGCGGGCGTCGGCAAGACCGTTATCGTGATGGAGTTGATCAACAACATCGCGAAAGCGCG
>CBFGMX010000226.1:0-6974 GCA_965649955.1 uncultured bacterium | reverse complement strand
CTTATAAGGATTCCCATTTCGCCGCGGGCCAATTCACACCGCTTATAATTCTGATGGCCTTTTACGAGGAATTCTATTCAGAGAATCGTCCAAATGTTTGGTTCATCCTCATTTGAGAGGCCTGATTCAAATGGTGTGAGAGCTGAGAGGTTGCGGACGAGTACCGCACTTTCAGGAGCTGCGCTCACGTTCGAGCGACCTTGCCGCCAAACAACTTCCTGACTCTAGAGGGAAAGTTGCTAACGGATTCCGGCTAACATCTCCACCAGCGCTTCCGGTGCAGACCACTGCGGATTGTGATCGGACGTCAGCTGCAGCATGGACCATCCTCTGTCTTTCGCCCGTTGCGACTGCGGAAAGAAGTCATCATCCTTAGGTTCCTTTCCTTTATCAACGGTGAGTATGTAAGTCGTCGGTAGCCTGCGAGCTGCCTCATTCTTCAAAACGATTGGATCAGTAAAAGTTTTCAATGATTGCGGCACGTCGTGTGGTGGTAATTGATCCGGTTTGACCCACGCCGGCACGATGTAGTCGCCCTTAGTCATTTGCTTAATGAAGTTGGCTCCACCTCGCATCATCGTGCTAACGCTATCGCCGTCATTGGGCACCATCGCGTCGAGATAAACCAATCGTTTGATGCGATCCGGAACCCGATCTGCGACACCGCTGATCACCATCCCGCCATAGCTGTGGCCAACGAGGATGATATTGCGCAAGTCTTCATAAAGAATCGTGTTGACCACATCATCGATATGTGTGCTCAACCCGATATCAGGCCGCGCAAGATGCACGCGATCGCCTTGTCCGGTAAGTTGCGGGCGGTAAACCTCAAAACCTTTTTGACGAAGTAAGGAATCCACTCTCTTGAATGCCCAGGAACCGCCCCATGCGCCGTGAACGATAACTATGGTCTGCGCGGATCGGGTATCAGTCTGTGGCGTCTGGCCGCTGCTTTCTCGCCCGCCGAAGCCCGCAAGAACGAGTAATACAACTATCAGGAACAAGCTTTTCGTCATCATCTTCTTCCCTGTTTCCGTGGTCTTCTGGAGGCGCATCTTACCACAACGATCTCGCCCGCTGTGCCTGAGCACAAACGCTCTCAATTGATAGCATTGGACCGCTCGGAGGTGTATTAGGAACGCGCACTCGCTAAATCCATGCTCATGTGTCGCTCCTGACATGTAATGGTTCCAATCAAAGTTGTGAGAGGGGATAACGCAAAAGAGGAAAGGCAGCTTTTAAGGAGTCTTTGGCAATCAGGCGGCGTTTTGGGCGCAGACTTTCGATTTCCTTCAGCCAAGAGAGAATGCGCTTCCAAGTCGGATTGCTTTGGCACGCGAATCATTTACAAGAAATCCCATGATCACGGCGCGCCAATAAGCGTCCATGACGCTAACGTGCTTCCTTAAATAGATCCTGGTCATGAAATGCGGGATTTTCAAGATTTGAATCGATCAGTGTTTCGAGCAAGGATGGTCCGCCCGAGGTGTAAAGAGTCACTGCTCCGCCTTGAGCTCCAGCGCGTAGTCGCTCAATCGCTGGCAGGGCTTTAAGTCAATAACTACTTTCGCGGCCTCTGCTTCCTGTCTTAGTTTGGCCCGCGCCGTGGGATCCCAGGCGGAAGGCCGTGCCGATGTACCTTCAGTCTCGGCGCCTGGTTCGACGCGCGAAACGATGAAATAGCGGCCGGGTGCGATATTAGACAATGCAAAACTGCCGTCGCTCAAGATCGTTGTCTCGCTGTAGCGAAGCACATCGTTGGCCTGCTCGCGGTCTGCCGGCACCAGGTGTACATGGAAGTCAGCCGGAACCGCCGTTCTGTCCGGGGTCCCGGTCACACGTCCCCGCACGCTCGCCGCATCCTGGCCCACGATGATCGAAACGCCGCCAACTTGTTGACCTGACTTTATGGTGACGGTGCCTTGCCATGGGTAACTCTGGGTTGCCTTTGAGCCGGCCAATGATGGCGCTGCTTGAGACGATTGTTGGTTTGTCACAGCAACAGCCGCCGGCAGCTTGATAGCGCGGACGTACCAGGCCTCAGTAGGCAGTTTGATTTCAAATCGATACCTGCCGGCTTCAAGATTGCGCGCGATAAACTCGCCTTTGGCGTTCACGGTTCCGCCAAGTCCGGCCAGCATTGTCGTAATCATTTGGCTGCCGCTCTTCCTCGGATCGTCGCGGCGTGCTCTTAAAGCGGTTTCGATGAGCTGCGAACCGCGCTGGTCGCATTTGTCCTCCGGCTTAATCGGATCGAGCGTAATGGTGCCGGCGATCGAGGCAAGTTGGACGAGGGTTAGTTCGACTCCAGTCACATCGCCGCCGCGGACGGTGACGCGCTTGGTGGCTACTAGTGACGCATCATTCTGCTGACCTGTTTGGACGGCGGCGAACAAATCGTATTCACCATCCCCCACCCCGTTGAAGCCAAACGCACGGCGTTGGTCCATAGGACTGGCAATCGCCAGAGAAACAATCGATTGCGTGCCCGCCGGTGAGAGAGTGATCGCAATGGCGCCACTCGCGGCAGCAGCGGCAGCGTCAATGGCACCGACGACGAAGCCGCTGATCCGATGACCTTCAGTGCCAAAGTACTTGATGTCGATGCCCGTCGTTTCATCGCCACTTCGCACAGCAACGGGAATAGCGGTGTCTCGGGTGGCCGAAGGATAGTAGGTCGGCACATCGCGATCGAAGCCGTTCGAAATTCCCAAACCAAACTGCCCCGGGCCGCCCGCATTGACTACATATGAACCGGGTCTCAGACCGTAGATTCTATAGATGCCGCGGTCATCGCTCTCGGCGCCGCCGCCTCCCAGAAACTCTGTGGGAGACCAGGAAGGACTGTTCAAGGCCACTGCATGGACGGGAACACCGACAATCGGATCGCCTTTCGAATTCGTCACCTTGCCGGTGATCACTCCGCCCTTAATCATCTTGATCTTCAACTGTGCTCCGATCAAGTGTCGCGGCCAATCGTTCGGATCGCCCGTTGACATTGTTTCATCGATGTAGCCGGGAGCGAGCGCGACAACTATGTATCTGGCAGGCGGGAGATCATCGAAACTGAACTTCCCTTCGGAATCCACTTGCGCCGGCCTTACAGAAGGCGTGCCGTTAACCGCCTGAGCCATTAGCGTTGCATTGACTAGCGGTCGCCCGTCGTCGCCGACTACGCGGCCTTTGATGGATCCGGTGGCGGGTGGGCTCTCATTAGGCGCGCGCTTCTCAGCCGTGCTTGGTGACGGCGAGGCAGTGGACTTGGCCGCAGGCTGTGACTGGGCCAGCGCCGACATTGGACCGCTCATAATTAAGACGAGCGGCAACAGAATCAAGAATGCGGCCGCGCGCTGTCGACAAAAGCTCTGCGTTGAGGCCCCCGGCGGCGAGGAAAGTGTCTTCATTGTGGTGCCGCTTTCTTCGCGTCGAAGTTTACGACCAGCACTATCTGTACCGGTCCGCTCTCCACGTTGACAGTTCGAGGCACGGGCGCGTACGTCGAAGTTGTTCGATCCGGACGGATGGTCACAATCGACATTTCGTAGGTGCCGGGTGAAATGTTTTCTACGACGAAATGGCCACGTGCATCAACAACGCTACTAAATCGGCGTGAGCCGCCGGAGCTAATGATTACCTGTAATGTCAGGCCCGTGGGTAATGCGCCGGCTTCAGCTCTTACTTCGCCGCGAATCGACCCGGTGCCGTAAGCAAAGACTAGACGTACGCCCGTGATTTGCGCACCTGCGTTTACTTCGATGCCCTCTCGCTGGTCTATTCCGTCTAGCTCGGTGCGCACAAGTGTTAGACCTTTAGGCGGAGTGGGAAAGCCGACCATGTTGATTCGCACTTTCCCGGGAGCCAGCCCAGACAAACTAAAACTTCCGTCGCCGCTGATCTGGCTGCGACTGAACGAGGGAGCGCCGCCCGTGGTGCTGCTGAATGCAAAAACCGAAACTGTTTGGAGCAAGGAGACCACCGCCGGGTCGAAGTTGTTTTCGATAACTGCGACTCCGCTGATTGTCGCGCCGCGATGAAGCTTGATCTCGACACCCGAAACGTCGCCATCGGAAACGTCGAATGGCGTTTGGTCACTGTATGAGGAAGTGCCTTGCCCGGTCGCAAGCATAAAAGCGGCATAACGTCCCGGTTGAACGTTTTCTAAACGAAACTTGCCATTGGCGTCGGTCTGGCTGCCGGTGAAGTTCATGCCTCCGAGTTGCTGAGTTCCCTCATTGAGCGAAGAATAAGCTACGAACACGTTCGGTACAGGCTGGCCGGAATCGGCATCCACGACACGACCGGAGACGGAAGAGCCGCGTCCCGTTTTACGGGCCACAATGTCTATGTTGCTGACTTCAGTTCCTTCGTTTATTTCAAGGATCGTCGCTCTGGCTTCTTCTGCGACACCGGGGTAGAAGGTTTTCGTATATTGGCTTCCACCCATTCCCATAATTGCCACGCCGCCGGCGCCGGCAGCCTGACCGATACTGACCTTGTAATTGCCTGGGCCTAAACCGTAAACGCGATAGATGCCACGATCGTCCGTCATATTCCGTGGTCCATCAAGCATGGTCATCGGGCGACTAGTATCAGGAGTATCCTTCGCAGCAACGCTGACTCGTTCACCAATTACCGGACGTCCGTCGGTATCGGTGATGCGTCCGGTGATTACTCCCCCGCGGAGTAAAGCAAAGTCAATTTTTGCGATCGTTTCGCCGTCGCCGACAGTTATTGATTGTCCCGGTTGTTTATAAGCGCCACTCGTGGCGACCACGAATGCCTTTGCCAGCGGCATAATCGTAAACTGCCCGGCCGCGAGTCCGGTTAGTTGATACTTCCCGTCGTCATCAGTTGTTGTCTTGGCGACCGTTCGATTGTCCAATGGTGAACTGCTCGTCGTGGCGACGACTGCTATGCCGGCAACACCCTTGCCGTCAATTGTGACGCGACCGGAAATCGATGCAGTCGGAGGTTTGCTGGGCGTTTGTGCGCTGCCGCCAAATGAATTGAGGACAAGCAAAACCAGGGTCGCAGTCAGAAGAAGCGAACGCTTCTTTGCGCGTGGTAACCACCACGGAGGTGCGGGAGTGGTAAACATCAGAGACGAGCCTTCGTAAAGTTATAACGCCGCCGGTTCTGAGGGCCCTATCTTACTTCCATTGATCGGAGTAACCAAGGTTTTTTGGGCCGGATCTCAGCGAACAGTCCACTGAGGGGAGTGGGCGTCTTGGTGTAAGTTGGTGGTGGTTTCCATAATTCTTGGCTCACTCAATTCCGCTCCCAGATCATTTGGTCAGTCTTCCAAGAGAGATGATTCTTTGAAACCTTTTACCACCTGCGAGCTTGATAATGGGTTAAGAATTGTTCAAGTTGACCGCTTGCCGAAGAATGTCAAATCCCGCACCGTCACAACCAGTAAAGGTGATCAAGAGATTTCTCTTGCCGATGGATACCGCGTGATGGTCGCGTACAATGATCACAGAGACTGGTTCGCTAACATAAAAGCTGAAAAATCAGACACTACAGAGTACGAACGGGACAACGAGGGTGTCATTGAGAGTAGCCGTTTTCTAGTTCAAATCCATTTTGGTAGAGGCGGGTGCGTGCTTGATCGACAGAAGCACCGAGTCAACGACCGGCATGGGCCAGAAGTCGGTCCGCCTCAGTTGGTACAAGAATCATATCGTCTCGGCGAGAATAGCAACCTCTCCAGCCGGCGTTCCCGACCCACTTTGCATTGCGGATGCGAGCGTGGCGTAAACGTTACTCCAGGCTGCTTCAACGTCGCGTGTGAAGGCCTCGCCCAATCCTTTCCGCAGCGTCCACAAAAGCGCCTGTCCCACTGTGTCGTAGTCTTTGTCTCGAACCCCATAGCTGACGTGTCGTGTGCCGAGCGATCGCACGACTGGCAGAAGTTGGTCCATCCGGTCAAGACTGTTGACCGCAAGTCCGAGCATTTGCATAAGTTTGCGGCCTTGCTCGCTAAGATTTCCTTTGAAGAGCAATTCTAGATCTGGGTCGAGTTCGAAGAGTCGTGCATAGAAGAGTTGGGCGGCAGTTTCAGCGATCGGGGCGACCTGCCTGAAGCTACCTTGCACTAGTTTGATCTGTTCATTGGTCATGCTGACGTCCTCCTGATTCAGTTCGCCGAACAACGGCTCGTTTATTAAGGCGCAAATCATTCGCGATTTGGCTCATCACTGGGCTTTAAAAAGCAAAATGCCACCCTGGCTGGTGGGTGGGAGGTTTGTAAGTAACTGAAAGCTAATCAGGAATCTGTGTATTGCGGCGAACCAGCGTCACGCCAATCTTCTTTCACGCTCTTTATTCTATTGGGGACTCCCGCGGCGTCTGAATCCTTGGAAAGTAGCGGACCACGAAGAATAGGTACACGAGCCAGAAGGCAAGCCAGACAGATGCGACGGCCCGAAGCCCAATCAGAAAGAGGACCAGACTGGGTGCCAGAAACATAGTGGTGTAACCCAGAAGCCAGAAGCGGTCGGCTCGCCGGGCGTACAGCGTCCTTTCGGTGTCACTCATCCCTCCGCCAAGCGAACACCGGTAGTAGTGCAACGTCGCGAAAACGAGTGAGAAGGTCGCGACCCCCATCGCAATCAGCGTGGCTTGGAACAAGAGAGGATTGATCCTGCCGCTCTCGAACCTCGGGTACAGAAAGAACAGCATGAAAGTGAAAATCGCGATGTTCGACGCGGCGAGCGTATACGTGCGGGTGACATTGACTGCGGCAACATCTTCTCTCATCAAATGCCTCCTTTGTGATGACATGCGCGCTGACCGGAGGCAAGCACGCAGCGGCGCGATTTCACGCAACCCTCGCCGGATCATCTCGCACGACTTGATTCGTAAGCAAACATTGTCCCCCGTTTTAAAAGTTCCAATCCACTATGGGAGAGATGAGTGTTGACGCAGAGTTTCCATTTCTTTAAGCCAGGAGATAAGGCGGTTCCTACTCG
>CBFGMX010000225.1:0-7029 GCA_965649955.1 uncultured bacterium | reverse complement strand
TACTGAGAGTCGCTTTGCACAAAAAGTCGTTCTCGGCTCCCGTTCAGGGTTGGCAAGGTGAACACAATCGCTTTTTGCAAGGCCAAACTGAGAGTCAGTGGCGTTCGCGCGGTCGACCAACCAATACCGACCAACGCATCACCCTTCCCGCGCTTTCTCAACAAAGTTTTCACGTACATGCAAGTTTCTGCTCCGGCTGAGCGCTTTAGCAGATAGAAGCGGCAGGTTTGCCGGACAAAACAGATCCATAGGAGCTTTATATGAAAAGATTCGCAAACGTTATCGCGCTGGTTGCTCTGGTTTGCGGCGCAGTAGTTGTACACGCACAATCAATGACTGCCAAAGTGAGGCCCAACGCGGCGCAGCCAGATCTGAGCATCGAGAAATTCCTCTTTCCGCCTACAAATGAGAAAGCCCTTCGCGTGCACGTCGTCAACAGCGGCAATGCCGCATCTACTCCGTGTGTACTGCGTCTTACCGTGCGCAAGATCAACGGAGTTGCGGTGGGCCGAGTTACCGAAGTCAAACTACTGCCAATTCCCCCAGGTAAAGACAAATGGGTGGTAATCGACGCCAAAAGCATTTTGCCTAACAACGTCTCACTCGAAGCAACAACCTTCAAGTTGAATGCTGATGCCACGGAAACGGTGGCGGAGTCGAATGAGACGAACAATGAAATATGGCACAACCAGTGACGTGTTTGCCGGCGCAGGTTCGTCTACGTCAGTTGGAGTTAACTGCGGGATCTTTGTACCGCCCTTGGGGCAGGATTACTACTCGAGCATCAGGAGAAATAAGCTATGTTATTGCCAAATATAAAACGCATCTCCATTCGCTATAAGTTGGGCCTCGCGCTATTCGGATTGTTGTTGCCGCTGGTGTTTTCAGTGGCTGCAACCGTCCCTCAACTGCCAGGCGCAAAATTTGAAATCAGGCATGGCACGCCGCGGCCGGGTACCGACGATCCGTCGCCGCCGGTACTGAGGGTGACGGCTAAAAACAATAAGCAGGTCTATGACACGATCGAGGCATTGGACGGGGGGCTGCGATTCTTATTCAGAGTTCGCGGGCAGTGCGGCTCTCAAGGTTCAAAGAATCATCTGGAAAAAGGCGAAGTTGCCTTGCAAGCTGGTACAAAGACGACGGGTCGTGAAAGATTTCCAGTAGATAAATCGCACCGAAGCATTGGGGCTGATCACGGTCAAGGCTGGAACTACTACACAGTCACATTCCCTTACATCACCCCACGAAAGTCGCCCGCCGAGTTATGCAACAAAGAGTTGGACCGGCGCGAGGGTATGGGAGAAAACCGCGTAGGCTTGCTCCAAAAGGGATTCGACGCCGAGCTTCCCACCGGGTATGTGGCAGAGTTGATTGTGACCTGCATGGAGGATCAGGGGCTGGGCTTCAGCGACACGCCCTGGGAAATCAAAAGCAGCAGCAGCCTTCCGGTGGCGGTCCGCTGCATGCCGACGGGTTATGTCCCGACTGGGGGTGCACCATCAAGGCCCGGCGTGAAACTGGATCCCTTTATAACTTCAATCGATCTTACGGCGGAACCGGCTGAAAGCAAGGGGCGCGCATGCCCGGTCCAGGTGTCGTTCAGAGGTCGGATAACAGCGGGTGAGAATCGTCCCGGCAACGAGACTTTTAAGATTAAGTACCGGTTCGTCGGCGACAAGAACTTCGCGACGGATTTTTATGAGGAGACGTTGCGCAAGGGTGAAACCAAACCTGTCTTCTGGAAACGGCGGATCGAAGCGCCTGCACCTGGCGGACGCGACCAAATCGCCGCGCCGGGAGTGCGACCGAGGATTCCGATCTACCAGGGTTGGACCAAGCTCGAGGTTGTGTATCCCGAAGGCGTGAAGTCTTCAGAGAGAGCAGCGTTTACGGTTGACTGTAATCCAGTGCCGCAACGCGTGGCTCCAAAGCCGGGACCGCGAATCAAACCAGGAAACGAGTAAGCGGATTATAACTTTGCTTCTTCTCTGCGAACTTTGCGTCACCGCGTCCTCGGCGTTATCAATATTTAACGCAGAGGTCGCGACGCACAGTTCGCAGAGACTATTGTCACCGGACCTAAAGAAACTGTTTCACCCAGCCACTTAGTCAGAACCATCAAAACGTCAGATAGAACTTCGCCGTCCAGCAACTCATACTTGGTTACGTAAACCTCAACCTTGTTGGCTGTCACCCAATAGGTTCTTCCGACTTCTGGTTCCGGCCTTCGCGGGTTACGTTGAGAAAAGTAATTAAGATGATTTTTCTTCGCATCGACGCATTTCGCGAACAGGCTTATTCAATTTCTCGGGAAAAAGCATAACGGTTGACTTCAGCGTCGCGGCTCGAATCCACGCAAGCTACGTCGCAGAAATGAAAAGGATGCTGTTTCTGCAAACGCGGTGGATTTTATCCAAGGGGATGATGTTCGCGGACGCCGGAACAGCGATCAAGTGTTGAGCCGCGGCACCTCCACTTCTCGGGATGATAAACTGTTGGCACGTTAAGGAGAGACCTGATATACAAAGTTAGGTGGCAGGCAACCCACCGGCGACTCTGAATCCGTTCGAGACGAAACATTGAGACGTATCGGTCCTGACGTGGTCAACTTCCAGTCCTGAAGCCACTCTGCGCAGCATGATTCCGGCCCTGCATACCAACTTGACCAAGCGACTGAATCTGCCTGAATAGACGCATGAAACGCTGCCCCCAATGTAATCGCGTGGAAACGGACGACACCCTCGCTTTCTGTCGAACAGATGGCGTCGCGCTCATAAACATTTCAGGTTCGGTCAGTGGCGATGCTGCAACCGCGAAGTTTGGCTCTGGCACGATGTCGAGCGAAACCGAGACTAATGTTTCGCACGCATCGACAAATCCCGAGATCAATCGTCGAACCGCGCCAACGACGGTGCTTCCAAAACAACGTGGTCAAAAGACCCGACGCGAACTAAGCAAACCAACACTGCGAAATGCGATCATAGCAACGGGCGCATTTATTGGAGTCGCACTGATAGCCGGTGGCTACTTCTATTGGTCTCGCGCAAAGAGCTCGGCCGCGCCGATCGAATCCATCGCAGTGCTGCCTTTCCAAAACAAAAACTCGGACACGGACTCGGAATATTTATCTGACGGGCTGGCGGAATCGTTGATCTTTCGCCTATCGCAGTTGCCTGGTCTGAAAGTTAGCCCAACCAGCTCGGTCATGCGTTACAAAGGCCAGGAACCAGAGGTAGAAAAAATCGCCAAAGAGCTTGGAGTCGAGGCTGTGATGACTGGCCGTTTCGTAAAGCGTGGGGACAGTCTGAACATCACGGTTGAACTAGTCGACGTCAAAAACGACAAGTCACTCTGGGGTGAACATTATGAGCGCAAGATATCGGACCTGTTGACGACACAGCGTGAGATGGCAACAGCCATCGCGCAAAAGCTACAACTCAAGTTAGCAGGGAATGAGAGTCGCGGGATTACAAAGAGATATACGGACAATAACGAGGCTTATCAGCTGTACCTGAAAGGAAGATTTCATTTTTCCAAACGATCAAAAAATGATCTTGAACGCAGCATCGACATATTTCAGGAGGCGATAAAACTCGATCCGAACTTCGCCCTGGCCTACGTGGGACTGGCGGAGTCGTACGGAGTCATCCCTTCGTTCTCATTTGCTTCGGCGAATGAAATGATGCCCCACGCTAAGGCTGCAGTCACCAAGGCCCTCGAACTCGATCCGGAGCTTCCCGAAGCTCACGCCATCGCCGGTATGATCGCTGCGACATACGATTGGGACTGGGCCAAGGCTGAACGCGAGTTTAAAAAATCGTTGGAATTGGATGGGAACATTGCCAACACCCATTACCGCTATGCATGGGTCTACCTGAGTCCGATGGGCCGTCATGATGAGGCGATAGCGGAAATGAAACGAGCGATGGAACTCGAGCCGCTATCCTTGCAGCAAGGAGCCAATTTTGCCGCCGTCTACCTGTATGCCAGGCAGTTTGACCTGGCAGTTGAACAGGCTAAAAAAACTTACGAACTTGATCCTGGACAAATCGGTGCTCAGAGCTGGCTGCAATATAGCTACAACGCAAAAGGAATGTACGCGGAAACGCTCTCGATGTCGGATAAAATCTCGCGGTCCGATTACACCTTCTTCGCTCAAAAGGGTTATGCACTTGCGAAGGCGGGTCGGCGGAAGGAGGCGGAGGAACTTTTAAAGACCTGGAGGGAATCGGCAAAAACAAGATACGTGATGGCCTACTGGTTAGCAGCAATTTACGCCGCACTAGGTAACAAGGACGCCGCCTTTGCGGAACTTGAGAAGTCGTATCAGCAGCGGGAATGGTTTTTGCCGCGACTGAAAACTGATCCATTCATGGATCCACTGCGCACCGATCCGCGTTTTGCGAATTTAGTGAAACGAATTGGGTTGCCGCAGTAACGCCTCTACAAAGTGCAACTCATGCTCTGCATTTGCGCCTCGAACAACTCACGGAACCAGGCCTCCCAACGTCACAATCGCGCCTGGTCCGTCAGTACAGCATGCATGACTCTCGACTCGAAGTCTCTTTGCCTGAGGCGCCGTTACTTTCGACTGCCCACCACCTCAACTCTTCGATTCACTTCGTCCCAATTCACGTTTTGCATGAAAGCGTCGACGTATTTCGCGGCGGCCGCGCCATAGTCCATGTGGTAAGCATGTTCGTACATGTCGAGTACCAGCAGCGGATAGCCCAGCGGTGCGTTATGCATGTGGTCCCAAGCCCAGTAGTTATGAACTTCGCCGCTATGCAGGTTGTAAGAGAGAATGGTCCAACCGGAACCTCCAGCGAGTGCGTTCGCAGTCTTCTTAAACTCTGTTTCCCACTGTTCATAACTCCCAAACCATTGTTTGAGTAGATCAAGAGCCTTACCATTGGCTTTTCCATCGCCGCCGAGATTGGCGAAATAGTTTTCGTGCAGCACAACTGAGCCTGTGCGGACCAGCTCTTCACGCTTAAGGTCACCATAGATATAAGGCGGTAGATCTTTATCAGGCAGCATCGCGGCAAGTCGCTGCTCGATTGCATTCAATGCTTTAACAGCGCCGCCGTAGTTGTTCTCCCAATGCGATCTAATTAGCTTTTCGGACATGCCTTTCAGCTTCGTCGGATCAAAAGGCAGCGGTTTCGGTGTGTGTTGTCCTTGGAAGGCTTTGGCCACAGGTCGATTGGTCTGTATGCCAGCTCCGTCCGCACGGAAGAAATCGGCGAGCGCCAAACTCGCGCCACCGGTTGCAAGCGTTGAAATAGCTTTTCGGCGTGATACAGCATTCATTTTCAATCTGCCTCCTTGGTCTATGACAACTTATTCGTATCTCAGCGCCACTAGTGGGTCGACTTTCGTTGCCCGTCGTGCCGGTATGAAGCAAGCCAACAAGGCGACGACCATCAAGACGACAGACGAAACGCCAAAGGTCATTAGATCGACGGGCGCTACAGCAAACAAGAGGCTCCTCATTAAACGCGTAACCGCTATCGCACCAACAAACCCTATCGCCACACCTATCAGCGTCAATTTCATTCCGTGACCCATCATCAAGCGCAGAATGTTTCGAGGTGTTGCGCCAAGTGCAACACGAATCCCAATCTCTCTCGTCCGTTGCGAGACTAAATAGGCGATTACTGCATACAGTCCGGCAGCAGCCAGCAGCAATGCTGTTATCGCAAAGACTCCTAATAACTCCATATTGAATCTCCGTGCGGCCACCGATGCGGCTAGAAACTGATGCATCGGCCTGACCCCCGCTGTCGCGACGTCCACGTCCACGTTGCGGAGTTCCTTACGAACCGCTGACGCAAGTATGTCCGGTTCTATTCCGGTACGTACGACCAGGCTAAGATTGTTTGCCATGAACGGCACCGCAGATTTTGGAGCTTGGGGAATGGGTCCGTAGAGTGTCGGCATCGGTTCGTCGGTCAAGCCCATATGTTTCACGTCGCCAACGATCCCGACGACTTCGTAGTCGCGCGCCGGATTCCCATCACCCATGTTGATAAGCACATGCGCACCCATTGGATCTTCGGCGCCGAAGAACTGACGCTGCAGGGCTTGATCGATGATGATGGAGCCCGGAGCGTGATCGTTGTCGCTTTCGTTGATGTCTCGTCCACGCACAATCGGGATCTTCATTGTTTCAAAATAGCCCGGTCCAACCCAGCGATGTTGCGCGAATGGTGTTTCGCCTGGGCTGACTGGAGCGCGACCGGCTATCGTGAATGTAGTCCTCGCGATCAGTCCGCTGAGAGGAAGGGCACTGGCTGCGCTAACCCCTTCGACTCCAGGGATTCCCACAATACGCGTCTTAGTCTTGTCGTAAAAGGTCTTCACCGACGCGGCGTTTGAGTATTTCGCGGCGGGTAAAGACAAACGTACGGCTAAAACATGGTTAGCATCGAAGCCTGGATTAACTTCGCGCAACCGGCCGAAACTTTTTAGCAGCAGGCCGGCTGCTACGAGCAGTATTAATGAAAGGGCAATCTCGCTCACAATAAACAGACTGCGGACACGATTTCGGCTTTGAGCATTATCATCGCGCCCTCCTTCCTTTAGGTCAGAGTTGAGATCGCTCCGCGTGTGTTGAATAGCTGGGGCGACGCCCAAAGCGAGTCCGGCAAACAAGGTGACCAGAAGCGAAAAGAGAAGCACCCGACCGTCGATACTCACGGCCGAGGAGCGCGGGAAATCAGCAGGACTCATCGCCAACAACAGATCCAAGGCCCAAAAGGACAGCAGCAACCCTAAACCGCCGCCCAAAACTGCGAGCAACATGCTCTCGGCCAGGACCTGACGCATCAAAATTTTGCGCTTCGCTCCCAATGCGGTGCGGATGGCCATCTCTTTATGTCGTAACGCTGTCCGGGCCAACTGAAAGCTCGCGAGATTTGCACAGGCAATCAGCAACACCACCATCACTGCAGCAAGGATTAACCAAAGCGCTTCGCGGTAACCACCGATGACCTCATCCTGCAACATCAACACGCGAGGTGA
>CBFGMX010000224.1:0-7229 GCA_965649955.1 uncultured bacterium | reverse complement strand
CATCGCATTCGCCAGCTCGACCGCGTTTCGCCCTTCATCTCCCGGACAAGTCAACCTTCCCGTTCCATGTGCGGCCGCCACAAAGTCATCATAAAAAACGCCAAGCACGTCACCGTCAGTCGGCAGATTGATCGTGCGCGTCTCGCTTTCAAGCGCGCCCATGGATTGCGTGTCGGTGGCAGTGCGTTCGCGAATCGAGTCGCGCAGCTTCGAGACCTGCACCTTGCCGTTTTCAACGGTTATACGGCCACGATCGCAACACAACACCATGCGCGAAATCGCCGGCGCTTCAATCGTGCTAATGTGAATGTAACCGTGAGCGCCGTTCGCGTGATACAGAATCGCACTCGCCGTATCTTCAACTTCGATGTCATGCAACGTCGTATCGCAACGCGCAGTGACCGTTTCCGGCATTCCGCACAACCACGCGTAGCGATCCAGAATATGCGGCGCCTGGTTCAAAAGCACGCCTCCACCTTCGCCACGCCACGTCCCACGCCACGGACTCGAACGATAGTAACTTTCCGACCGCCACGCGGACTCGATCATCGAACAACGATACAGCGGTCCGAGTTCTCCGCTGTCGAGCAACTGTTTGACGAAAAGGTACGCCGGCTCGAAACGCTTCTGGTGTACCACCACAAACATCCCGCGACTCTCTGCCGCCGCCTGCAAAACTCGATCGGATTGCTCCACAGTTACCGACAGCGGTTTCTCGCAGAGGACGTGCAGTCCTGCCTTCAGCGCAGCTACGGCCAGATCCGCATGCTGCCAGTGTGGAGTCGCGATCACCACCGCCTCGACCTCACCGCTGCGGATCAAGTCGTCGGCGCTATCGAACCATTTACAACCCAGATCCGCCGCCACTTTCCGCCCGGTGCTTGCTTGAGCATCCGTGGCCGCGACCAGCTTCAACAATGGATTCGCAGCGATAACTCGCGCGTGTTCCTGGCCCATCACACCCAACCCGATCACGCCGAAGCGGATCGGCTTGGCGCTGGCCGTCGCAACCGGCGCCGGTCTCACTTCCGGAACCGGAGCGGCCGCAACTACGGGCTGCGCCCCATCCCGGACCGCGCGCTTCGCAGCTTCCGGTTGATACCGCTCCTGAACCTTCATGAATGCCGCAGCTATTTCGCTCATATCGGCTTCGCTGCCGAGGAAGATGTCGTGCGCCAGGAACAGCATGTTCTTGATCGCTTCGTCGGCCACCGGAGTCGGAAGCACGCGCAGGTACGACGGGTGCTTTTCTCCGATCAACTGTAACGCGGGCTGCTGGGCCATTGTGGCCGTGTAACCGCGGTTAAGAGGAATGCCTTCCGCCTGAAGCGCGCCGATGAAATCCTCAATGCGCAGGCCGCCGCACTGATCAGCGTCGTATCGCATGACGAACATGTGGACGCCGTGGCGTTGCACGCCTGGTCCAATCGCGAGCGGTTTCACGCAGGAAACTTCCGAGAGGTACTCACGCAGCAGGTGGAAATTCCGTACGCGACGCTGTTGCTGCCCTTCGAGTTTCTCGAGCCGGTTCAACAGAATCGCCGCCACGTACTCACTGGCGCGCATGTTGAACCCCAGCGAATGATGACCCCAACGCTGTCCGCCACGCCGCGCGCGGCCGACGTTGTGGAACGAGTAGGCGCGTTCGAACGTCTGCAAATCGTTCGTCGTAAACGCGCCGCCTTCACCGCCCGACAAATTCTTCGACGACTGAAAACTGAATCCCGCCGCATCACCGATCGCGCCTACGCGCCCAAGCTCGTGTATTGCTCCGTGTGCCTGCGCAGCGTCCTCGAGCAGAACCAGCGAATGACGTTTCGCAATGTCGCGTAGCGCCGTCATGTCTGCCGGTTGGCCAAACAGGTGTACGGCCATGATCGCGCGCGTCTTTCCCGGAATGATCGCTTCTTCGACCCGACGCGGATCGATCAGGTACGTCTCCGGATCGACGTCGACGAGAGCAACGCCAAACTGGCGGTCCAGCACGGTCGTAGCGCTGGCGATGAACGAAAGATTCGGAACGATAATCTCGCCGCCATACTCCATCCCGTCATGGTCGATCGCCGACGCGATGGCGACCCGCAGGGCGTCAGTGCCGTGCGGCAGGAGCAGCGAATAGCTCGCGCCACAGTAACGCGCCCATTCCTCGGCGAAACGAGTGGCGAGCGGTTGCGGCAGTCCTTCGACGCCCGTCAGGAAGATCTGCAAAAACTTCGGCGCGATCTTCGTGGTCCATTCGAGCATCGACGACGAGGGATAAACGGGCCAGGGACGATAACGTGTGTCGCGTACCGGCAACCCGCCCTCTTTTGCGAGCGTGCCCGTGAGCCGGCCGGGGCGTCCAGGCAATTGCGGCAGCGTGCGAATCGCACTCTTCGCCGCAAGTTTCGCCGATTTCCGCACTATTTTTTTGATATTTGGCATAGTTTCAATTCGATTTCATGCGACGAAGCACTTCCGGACGCGCCTTCTCGTCAACCAGGAAAAGCGGATCGCGCCGCATCGTCTCCACCATTCGCTCGTGCAACGCCCGCGCGCTCGGAATGAACAACAACTCGCCTAGACCGAGTCTGCGTCTGATCAGCAAACCCTGCTCGACTAACCAATCCGCGGTCGCCGCAAATCGTCGCGCCACGCTCATGTCCTGCCGCCACATTTCAACCTCTCTGACGACGTCGTCCGCGCCGCGCGTGCGCAAAGTGACCTGCTCCGGCAGGTACAGGTAAGGAACTTCCGCCGCGTCTTCAGCCGTGTGATAGAGCGTGTAGGCGTCCATCGTGGCGCCAAACATCAACACGCTCGAATTGCCTTCCGCGATACTCAGATACGGCGTGCCTGGACCACAGGGCGTTTCGCGCAACTCGTGATCGCGGCAAAGATCCTCCGCTCCCGGACCGCTGATGGCGATCGAGTGACTCGGATGCTGGCTGCGAACGATGCCTGGTTGACGCCAGTAATAGTTCGTAATTGTTCCGACGACGCTCGGCGTCGCTCTGAAGTCGTAGACCGGGGCCACACCGCTCGCATCGGGATAGCTCCAGGTGTGCGTCGGCAAGGCGAGCGCCGCACGATCCGTGATCCACGAACGCAACGCGTTGATAACCGTTTCGGGTCCGCCATCGATCGACCCGCACGCCGAAAGCGAACTGTGAACGAGCAGCAAGTCAGACTTGAACGCGCCGCAACTTTCGAGCGCTTCGCGAATCTTTGCTTCGTTCAGCCGGACGAGTTTTCTGCGCGCCCGTTTGAAGCGGCGAACAACGCCCTCCGTTATTCTGCTGGTGGTTAATGTCATATCTGTCGCTAAGTCTTATACCTGCGTCGGCAATAAAGCTAATTCCGGCGTCGCAGGTGGCTGGCTTGTTCCCTGGCTGGTCACTTTCTGAAGTTGGTCCATCATTACGTCTTGCCAGGCCAATCCTCCAAGCCACTTCTGCTGCGGCGGCATGTAGCCCAGCTTGTCAACTCGATCGCTGATCTCCTGCGGCACGATGCCGCGAAACGCTTCACGGATGATCCACTTGGTCCAACCGTCTCTCGTCAGCAGGCGATCCGGAAGTTTGAAAACAAACTCGACGAGGTTGTGGTCGAGAAACGGCAGCCTGACTTCCCTGCTGTGGGCCATGCTGTTGCGGTCTGCGTATCTCAACAACTCCACCAGTCCTGCCCGCGTCGTATTCCACCAAAGATGTTTGCGCAGGCTGGAAACTTTCGCGTACTCCCGCGAATAAACAGGTTCCGCAGGTTCGACCTGCGGCAGTGTCCGCACCAACTGCAAACCTTTTTTCAAAACGCGTTTCACCGCTTCCGGAGTTTTCTGGCTGAGTGCTCTTCGGAACGAACCCGGAGCGATTCCGTGCAAGGCGATACAGTCCCGGCGGAACTTCAGGTAGCCGCGAAGGTCGAATGAATTGAGCAGATCGTCGGTCATCACATCGAAGTACGAGTGATAGCCGGCCAACATCTCGTCGGCGCCCTGACCATCCAGCAGCACCGTAACTCCGTTCTCTTTCGCCAGCCGCATCACGCTCCACTGCGCGTACACACTCGCCGAGCTGAAAGGCTCCTCCTGGTGCCAGAACAAGTCGCTGAGGCCTTCAAAGAACCGTTCCGCGGTGGGCCATACGTCGTGCCGTTCAACTCGATTGCTCTTAGTGACGAGATCCATCCACTTGCCTTCGTCACGAGCCGGATCGTCAAACCGCGCCGAGAATGTCTTTTGCACCGCACCGTCCGGCAACAGTCGATTGATCACGCTCACGACGGTACTCGAATCGAGTCCGCCTGACAGGCTCGACCCGACTGGAACATCGGCCCGCAGCCGCAGGCTTACCGAGTTCGTGAAATGCTCGCGAAACGTTTCGGTGTAACGCTCGTCCGACCAGCCGTCGATCCTCACGCGCGGGTCGATGTCCCAGTAGCGCCGCTTTTGCAGTCGGCCGCCGGGGGAAAGCGTCAGGCAATGGGCCTGCGGTAACCGGAGAATACCTTCGTAAATCGTCTGTTCCCCGATTTCGACCTGGCTGTGTTGGGTAAAAAGCGCCAGCGTCTCTTCATGAATCGCGCGCCCCGCAACACCCGCGGCCCATAAAGCTTTCATCTCGGACGCGAACGCAAACAGCCTTTGTGGAATATAGACGTAATAGAAGGGCTTTTCGCCAAAGCGGTCGCGGGCGACGAAGATGCTCCGCGTCGTCGAGTCCCAGATCGCGAGGGCAAACATGCCGTTGAAGTGCTCAACACATGACTCGCCCCACTGTTGATAGGCCGCAAGGATGACTTCGGTGTCGCTGGTGGTTTGGAAGCGATGGCCGTGCGTGGACAGTTCGTCTCGCAGCTCGCGGTAGTTGTAGATCTCTCCGTTGAAGATGATCCAGAACCGGCCGTCATGACTGGACATCGGCTGGTGGCCACCCGGCGAGAGATCCAGGATCGCGAGACGCCGGAAGCCGAACGCGAGGTCGAAGTAGTCGGATTTATGTTGACTCAGATCGGGGAGTGAGAGGCGGTAATCCGTATCGGGACCGCCGCAGGATCGCGTACGGCCGGATTGTGTGTCGACCAGCAGATAACCTTCGTCATCCGGGCCTCGATGTCTGATAGCGGTGGTGGCGTGTTGCACGCCAGTAACGTCAACCGCTTCCCCGTCCAGATTCCAGATTCCGAAAATTCCGCACATTAGTTAATTTCTTACCAAAAGCGTTCGTACACGGCCGTCATATTTCTCACAAACGCTTCCGGACTAAACCGGCTCACCACCGACTCCCTGATCGTCTGCGGATCGAAAGACAGTCGATCCTCAATGAAATCTTCCATGGCGCCCACCAGTGCGGCAGGGTCGGCAACGTCCACCAGGACGCCGTTTTGCTCGTTCACAAAGAACTCAGGACCACCGCAGCGGGTCGAAATCACTGGCTTGCCGCAGGCCATTGCCTCGCCGACGACAACACCGAAGGTCTCTTGCAAACTAGATAAGACGAATACGTCGCATTTTTGCATTCTTTCTCTAACTTGCTCGCGATTCAGCGCCCCGAGAAAGCGACAGTAGCTGGAAACACCGAGATTCTGTACCAATTCTTCAAGCCTTTGGCGATCCGGGCCATCGCCTCCGATGACCAGCTCAAACGAGTTCCGTCCCCGGTTCACCAGCAGATGAACTGCCCTGACGAGATGCTCCAAGCCCTTTTGTTCCGTTAGCCGCGCCGCAACGAAGAAACTCTTGTTGGCTCGATTATGACGGATCGCGCCACTTGAAGGCACGAAAAAGTCAGTTCTGACACAGTTGCCGATCACCTCTATCTGGACCTGCGGGTGAAAGGCCAGGAGCTGTCTCTGCAGACTCGGGCTTACTGCGATGACCGAATCGACATTGTTCAGAGTCTCGCGAACCAGACGCCGAGTCAACTCCGTTTGTAGATGCATTGAAAACGGACCCGAGTGTTCCGTCAGAACGACAGGTATGCCGTGCTGCTTAGCCACCCCCAAAGACGACGAACCCGCCGGAATAACAACGTGCGCATGGATTATGTCGGGCGTCCCCCATTCGTTCACTACTCGCTTGAAACCCTTCTGCGTGGCCCTGGCAAACGTTTGGTGATCGATCGACTCAGGACCGTGAGGAATCAAAGGCCGAGCGAATTCGTGATACACGGGCAGTCCCGACTGCTCTTGCGTAAACGATTTATCAGGAGCATTCGTTTTCAAGACGTTGCGCCACGAAGCCATCTTTGGCAGCAGTACCGCGACGTCGCATTGCTTCGACAATGCCAACGCCTGCTCTTCGATAAACACACCACTGATCGGATCGTCTTGGCTCGGATACCACGAAGGCACAAACAAAACTTTCTTTCTCATATCGTGCTTTCGGAACCCCGAAGTCGCGCCACCGACATCAGCACTCGCACATCTTCCGAAGTCGGCAGCAATACCTCCCGCAAGGACGCACCAGTTTCTCGAATGAAGAAAATGATCAACAGCAACGCGCTCAACGAATACGAAAGAGTGCTCGCGATTGCGGCGCCGACAATGTTCATTCTGGGAATCAAAGCAATATCCAAACCAATAGTCACGATCAACGACAGTCCCGAAACGAGCAAGTTCAGCCGGGGCTTTCCAATGCCGGCAATGTACGCGGCAAGAACGTTTGCGACACTAAAGATCACAATGCCGGGTAACAGCCACACCAGCGCCATAATGCTCGGGCGAAAAGCTTCGCCGTACAACATGGGTATTGCCTGCGTCGCCAGCAACGCCAACGCGATAGCGCAGACTGCCGTCGCCCAAAGTGAAAGCCGCGTAACTCGCGCCGTATGCCGGATACTCGCGCGATCGTCGGTGGACGCGGCTATCTTCGGCAACAGAACACTTGCCACCGAATTGGACATGAGCCACAGCAACTGGCCCAGCGAGACAGCAAGCGTGTAACGCCCGACCGACGCAGCTCCCGCAAAAAAACCAACCACAAACACGTCGAGTTTATAGTTGAGAAACTGGGCAACGTTAGCGGCGTAACAAGGGATCGCAAATCCCAGCGCGCCTTTTAGTCCACTCAAGTCGCTAGTAAGTTGGAACCTGAAACCGAGTGATGCGAAGAGGATGAGGTTGATCAGAGTGCTGGCGGAGAGTGCAACCAGAAAAAGTACGGCCACCGAGAGTTGTTTTCCCGAAACGTACAGGGCGCCGGCGATAACGAACAGACTCAGGAACTGTGTCACGCGTCCGACAAACTC
>CBFGMX010000223.1:0-7280 GCA_965649955.1 uncultured bacterium | reverse complement strand
CTGGCGGCTCGAAGACCGCGGCGATAAACGGGCCGGAATTCACAATTCACCTTAACCATCGGCACGCCGACCCTTAAACAAGAGCCTCAGCAGGTTGTAAGTTTTGTTAGGGCACGCGACCCGGAGTGTCGGGCGTGTTGATGAACTCTCCCGGTTTACCCGAACGCTTCACGACCACGGTTTTTGGTTCGAATCGTTCAGGTGGGCGTTTTTTGCCCTGGGATGATGTGTAGGCGATCAATGTCGATTGCGGTTCGATTTTCACTCCGACGAGACGAATCGAAGCGAAGTCCTGCGCAGGCGCTTTCATTGAGTAAGCGCCTTCCTGATGCGGTTGCAGCACCGGTGGAGTTACGGGAAGTGCGACTTCTTCGAGTCCGCCATCTTTTCGCCGGCGCGCCTCGATAATTACGAAAACATCCGATAATTCGCGGTCTGAGATGTTTTTTACGGCGCCGCCGATAACGGTGAAGCCTTTTTCAAGCGTGGGTTCGTCGACGACGACGTGTGCCAGTGGCGGACCTTTCGGTCCGGATTCTTCGACTGGTGGCGGCGTCTTCTCGGCGAGAATTCGCTGGGTGTGATAGCGGCGAACGTAAGCGTAGCCGGCTACGAGGAGTGCGGTAACAGCAACCGCGCAAACGATGCCGAGAAGTAAACGGCGGTTTGAATCGTGTTGCTGCTCAACGGCTTCTTCCTGGTGAAACGGATTATTGATCATTCGAAAAAAAAACTACTTTAGGTAACTTCTCAACTACAGCCGCGAAGCGGGCTCATGTATTACTTCACGGTTGCGGGGATCGCCCGGGAGGTGTCGCTCCGGTTACCGCTGTTATCAAGCCCTCGAGAAACTCGTCTTCCGCGAGGCCGCTGCTGCGCAGCGTGGTCCACTCAGCACCCGTCGGTCCGTCGCTCCGTCCTTCAACCTTTGCGTTGACAACGACGTTTGCAGTCGAACCGTCGATCGGTTGAATCTCTACTGTCAAAGTGTAGCGACCGCGGGTCCACGCCCGTGCCGCCGAGATCGGAACGTCGGAATATCTGCTTAGTTCCGCTTGAGAGACCACGGCGCCTTTCGTGAACGTGAAAGGCTGACTTACGATGATTCCATCAGACAGTTTGGATGCAACCTCGTCCAAAACCATCTTGCGATCGCGCATCAATTCCTGAACGGCGTTGATGATCACGTCGCGCCGTCCGCTCAGTCGATACGGGTTCGGCAGTGGAGGCGCTTCGGGTGTGCGCCCTCTACCGAAGTCCATTCCACGACCAGCGCCTACGTCAGTCTTGTTGCCATTGTTTGCGGGCGTTCGATCAGAGCCACTGTCTCTGACGCGTTCGTTTTGCTTGTCGACTCCCTTCGCTGCTTGTGCAAACACGGGAAGAGAACAAACCATCAACACCATTAGACCAGCAATTGTGCGGAACATAGCGACACCCTTTAATCTGGAGCGAGAAAGAACTGTTTCTGGGGCTCGACCTGAGAATAGTTGAAGGTTCAGGCAAACACAAGCAGCATGTAAGCTTTGCGCTTGATCTGCAAAAACATCATCTACCAAAGAACCTGATACAACAACCAGGAACCACAGAACTACCTCTGTTGTGTCCCATTCTCGCGTCTTTTTCGTGCTTCTTCTGCATCGCGTTCGCGTTCCCACTTACGCAGCGCCTGCACGCCTGTTTCGAATTCGCTTCCGTTGCTATAAAAATTGTGTGCGCCGTCGTCACGCGCGGGGTTGCGAACGTAGTAGAGGTAATCCGACTCAACCGGATTCAACGCTGCATGCAAAGAACTCTCACCGGGTGAGGCAACGGGGCCAGGCGGAAGTCCTGCGTAAATGCGGGTGTTGTACGGCGAACGCCTTTCGATGTCGCTCTTGTAGACCTTTCCGTCGTAACGCCATTTTCCTTCCAGCTTCGACGCGTACACGATGCTTGAATCAACCGCGAGCGGTATGTCTTTGCGCAACCGGTTGTAAATCACCGAAGCGACTACCGGGCGCTCTTCGTCGAGCTTCGCTTCCGTTTCTATGATCGACGCCGTAGTGACTATCTGGCGCGTCGTCATGTTCAGCGTGCGCGCACGGTCGGCCCAATCCGCTTTCCAGACATCTCGAAACCGCTTGACCATCATTTCGATCAGCTGCTCTGCGGTTGTATCGGGCGCGAACTCATACGTGTCGGGGAATAGATACCCCTCGAGATTTTTCGCTTCCGGATCGAGGTCGCTTACGAGGTTAACGTTGTTCATTAACTCTAACGCCTGAGCCTCGCTCTGAAGATGCAGTTCCGGTACCTGGACCATTGCTTTCGCGATGTCCCAGCGTGTCCAGCCTTCGGGAATCGTGAGTCGGTTCAATCGTCGTTGTCCGGTTTGAAGTTTCGCAAGCACGGTGAGCGGCGATATCGGTGAGGGGAAATCGTATTCTCCCGCCTTCAGGGTCGACCCCCGACCGGTGGCCTTAAGGTAAATCTTCAGCGGCCATTCGTTCTTAATGACGCCTTCGTCGACGAGCTTCTTCACAATGAAAGAAGGCGACGAGCCGCGCGGGATTTCGATGTACTGCCCGCTCTTGTTATGGCTGATCGGCCGTCGCAACTCTGAATACAGCCACGCGGCGGAAGCGCCGCCGGCCAGGAGCAGAACTGCCAGAGCCAGAAGTATGAGTCTTTTCATTCCGGTGTCGTGTCTTGATCTCCAGTGGATTTGACGAGGATTCGGTCTTGGTCGGTTCGCAAAAAGTCGCGCAGGATCATTGCGGCCGCCTCGCCGTCGATCAGCGCCGGGATTTCGTCGCGCCGCTTACCCTCCGCTTTTAAATTCTCCATCGCTTCAAACGATGTCAAGCGTTCATCTTGAAGATAGACGGGAAGCGAGACGGATCGGGCCAGATTTCGGGCCAGCCGCTCCACGTTAAGCGCCGCCTCGCCATGCGTTCCGTCGAGCGACAATGGCAAACCAATTACTATCGTTCTTACGTCAAAGCGTTCGATCAAGCTCAGCACATCCTGAAGCAGCTTTTTCCAACTCGAGCGTTTGAGCGGTGGCAGTCGTTTGATAGTTATAAGCTTTTCGTCACTAACTGCTGTTCCGACCAGCTTTTCGCCAGGATCGAGGGCGAGAATCGGCCCCGTCAGATTGAAATCAGCTTCAGGTTTTGTCACTTGATGTGTAGCAAAAGCTCAGGCTTGCGCAGGCCAAATACGGCCTGTATCATACGATTCGATTCGCAAATCGTGCGACTGGAACCGGCTCTAACGTAATCGAAGAGGTACCTAAATGTCATTCCGCACCAAGTTTATCCTGATCCTGCTGTCGGCCACTCTGACCCTCTACACGGTCCTTGGTGGTTGGATTTCGATGGGCGCACAGCAGCCGGCAAATGATCCGAATGCCCAGTTGCGCATCTTCGAGAGCGTGTTAAAGCACATTCAGGACGATTATGTAGATGACCCCAACATGGATAAGGTTCGGGCGGGCGCGTTGCGCGGCCTTGCCTACGGACTGGATCCTTATTCGACTTATCTCACGCCTGAGCAGGTTCGCGATTTTAACGCCGGAAGCAAAGACAGCCAGACCGGAATCGGTGCTGAGCTTTCACAGTACGCCTCGTATCTCTACGTGATCGCGCCGATGAAGGGTTCGCCGGCCGATCAGGCGGGCATTAGAACGGGCGACATCATCGAGTACATCGACAACAAAGCGACGCGCGACATTTCGCTGTACGATGCAAAACAGTTGTTGAATGGCCCAGCCGGTTCGGAAGTTAAGCTTAGGGTTCTGCGCGCCAACTCGAGTCCGCTGACGGTGACCGTCAAGCGAGGCACGAGTCGCGCAAACGCCGCAGAATCACGGATGGAAGCCGGACGCATCGGCATTCTTCGCATCAACAGTTTCGCCGATGGCGAGGCAGCCGAAGTCCGTACTCGTCTTCAGGACCTGATGAAGCAAGGCGCGCAGAAGATAGTCCTTGACCTTCGCGCGACAGCCGGTGGATCGCTGGCGGAAGCGGTGGCAGTCGCAAACATGTTCGTCAAAGACGGCGTGATTGCGCAGACTGTCGGCCGTGAAAACAAAGCATTGAAGACGTTTACGGCAGATCCTAAATTGGTCTTGTTCTCCGGTCCCGTCGTAGCTTTGATCGACGGTGGCACTGCGGGCGCTGCTGAAGTTGTTGCCTCCGCGCTAATCGAACGTGATCGCGGCCAGGTGGTCGGCGAGAAAAGTTTCGGCGCCGGAACCGAGCAGCAACTCTTCACGCTGCGCGGTGGTGATGGCCTGCTGTTGACGACAGTAAAATGGGCCACCGCCAACGGAAAGACGTTCCTCGGTGAAGACCGCGCGCACTCCGGTGTTACCCCTTCAGTCGAGGTCAAGGGAGAAGATGTCGCGGAAACAGTCGACCCTGACGAGTTAACAGGCAACGACGATGATCCTGTCGGTAAGCCCGAGCAGGGAGCCGACAAACCGCCTACAGCCGCTCCGGCTCCCGCACCCGCACCGCAGGTGAAGCCCGCGGCCGAGGATCTCCAGCTCAAGAAGGCCCTCGAACTTCTCAAAGACAAACCACTACAGAAAGCTGCCTAGCTTCTGACGAACCCGGTGTAACCGAATTGGTTACGATATCGGTTACACCGGTTCCATATCGAATACGCTTTTTCGATCATCGCACCTACCCTCCTCGTAACAATCGTTGGCGTTAGTTTGCGAATTTCTTGCAATCGCCCGTTTTTCGGCGATCATTGCGGGAATTTCGCTCCTCCCGTGCCGGATCCATCAATGCGCGGCAATGCAGGAATAGCTTTTGCACTGTGAGCAGCGTGCCTTACGGAGCACGGATCTTTTTGAGGAGAAAAGAGCGATGATTATGACGAACAAGTTACTACCTGTTGCCTTGATTGCAGCGTTGATCGGTGGTTCGGTCGGCGCCCTCGTGATGAACAGGAGCCAGTCGGCAACGGCTGAGACTACTCAGGAGAACGCCAAAACAGCGACTCCAATTGCTTCACAGCAAACGAACGAATCATTAACCCCGGCGGGCTTCGACACAGCCGCTGAGGAAACTGCTTACAAAACCGGCTTCGCCGATGGCTTTGCCGCTGCCAGTGAGCAAGAGCAGAAAGCGGTGAGCAGGACGAGCACACGACGTGCGCCGACGCGTGTCGTTTATCGAAATTCCGGTTCTACCAGCTCGGCACGACGCGTTTACTACGATTACCAGCCGCGCAAACGCAGCTTCTGGGACAAGCACCGCGATAAGCTGACGGTCGCGATTGGTACTGGTGCCGGCGCCGCCGTGGGTGGTTTGATCGGTGGCAAGAAGGGCGCTGCGATTGGTGCGCTGTCCGGCGCGGGTGGTTCCGCCCTGTGGACGTACAAGCTGCGCAATCGAGACCGGAGCTACTAATCGTTGAGGTCCGGAGTCGTGAGCAAAGCTAAACTTGCAATCGCTCTTAGTACTCTTGTGGCAACAGTTGTTTGGGCGGTTCCCGTGATTGGGACCGCCCATCAACTTTTGCAACGGAGATCCGCGTCATCCGGCGTGTCCTTCGCTCCGGTTACTTTCCGCGATGATGAAGAACACGGATTGTTGGTGAAGGGATGGATCAACGGTGCCGGTCCGTTTGTGTTTGCCGTTGACACGGGAGCGGGTGCTTCGATTGTGAGTGGACGAGTGGTCGCCGAAGCGCGGTTGCAGGTGACTAAGGCGCGAACGCCGCTTGTCGGCGGGCTCAGCACTTCGCCGATCTCTTCGGATCAGGAAGTACGAATCAATGGTCTCGCGCTTGGGAAACCGGGTAACCGTGTTCCGGGAAGCCTCGTGGCTGCAGTGGTGCCTAACCTGCCGCGAGCGATAGACGGGATTCTCGATCCGACAGAGGTTTTCAGTCCGTTCGGTTTTACCGTGGATCTGCCCAATAGAGAGTTGCGCGTGTTCAACGCGTCCTCGCACGGGCTTAACGTTAACCATCAGCCCCGTGACGGCGCTGTCGTGCGTTGGGTGCGCCAGGCGGGTAGTCATCGACCGTTCGTGAAACTCGGTGACGGCAGTCTCGCACTGATCGATACGGGATCGGCATTTGGATTGGCATTGACCGAGCGACAGGTGGTAAGCGATCGACGATCGGCGCACGGTCAGGACAATGCACGAATGAGCCAGGATCTCGGCGGCGGCCGCGTTCAGTCTCGTCGCATTTCACCCCAGACCGTCAACATCGGCGGACTTGTTCTCAACGGAGTCCCTACGGACGTCATGTCGGGCGTCGCCCCCGGCACCCCGATCATCCTGGGCCGTCGTGCCCTGTTTCCTTTCCGCATCACCTTCGATCCGGTCGCACGTTTGATTGCGTTCGAGCCGGCCGAACGGGATTAAGAAAACCTACAACGGAATATTTCCGTGCTTCTTCGGCGGGTTCGTGTCGCGCTTGTTCTCCAGGAGCGCAAGAGCGCGGATTAGTTTGGGGCGTGTTTGTGAGGGTTCGATGACTTCGTCGACGAAACCGCGCTCGGCGGCGACGTATGGGTTGGCGAATTTCTCCTCGAGCTCGGTGATCTTGGCTCGACGTGCGGCTTCCTTGTCCTGCGCCTCACTCAGTTCGCGACGATAGAGAATACCGACAGCGCCTTCGGCGCCCATGACCGCGATCTCGGCCGAAGGCCACGCGAGATTGACGTCGGTGCGGATGTGTTTGGAAGCCATGACGCAATAGGCCCCGCCATAAGCCTTGCGGGTAATCACCGTGACCTTCGGCACGGTTGCTTCCGCAAAAGCGTAAAGCAGTTTCGCGCCGTGCGTGATGATGCCGCCGTGTTCCTGCGAGACACCGGGCAAAAAGCCCGGCACGTCTTCGAAGGTAACGAGCGGGATGTTGAAGCAGTCGCAGAAACGAACGAAACGCGCGCCCTTCACGGACGCCGAAATATCCAGCACCCCCGCGAGAAATGCCGGTTGGTTCGCAACGATGCCCACGGATCGTCCACCCAAACGCGCGAAACCGACGACGATGTTCGGCGCAAAGAGTTGCTGCACTTCAAAGAAGTAACCATCGTCGACCACGTAGTTAATAACGTCGCGCATGTCGTACGGCTGGTTCGAAGCCTCGGGCACTATCGCGTTCAGCTTTGGCTCCGCGCGATCGATCGGATCGCTGACCTGTAGTCGCGGCGGGTCTTCGAGATTGTTCGACGGGATAAACGAAAACAATTCACGCACGATTCGCAGTGCATGTTCATCTGACTCCGCGGCGAAGTGGGCCACACCGGAAATCGAATTGTGCGT
>CBFGMX010000222.1:0-7286 GCA_965649955.1 uncultured bacterium | reverse complement strand
TAATGACAGAGACAACATGAGCAGACCTGCGACATAAGCGAAACGACTATAGGCCCCGGTTATTTGCGTGTCAAGCAACCAGGTGATAACCGTAGTGAGAACATGTAATCTTAAGATAAGCGGGTAAGTTGTTAGGTGTAACAAGATGATAAAAAGTGCGGTCGGCTCGCATTAACTCAGAATGACGACCTCGTATTGGGTCGAGGTTTCGAGAGTGCTGAAGAATCGAAACACAAAGGAGACCATGTGTGGGCCAAACCTTTGGGCGGACTTATACCAGACTGGACCAGCTCAGGTTCATGAATATCAGAAAGGAAATGCTTTCCGATCTCTTTTGGACACTACAAATCGATCCGAACGGCGATTATCTGGCGAACCTCGCTAAGTTCACAGCAATTGTTGATTTATGAACCCGAAGTCGAAATGGATGTCGTCTGGCAATTTGCTTTCGGCACCTAAGGAATAGTTTCAAGCGAGCGGGTAGCGTTCCCGTGTTCCGTGTCCGTGTCGGCGCCGCCTCGCAAACCAAAGCTTTTCATTTTTCGATAAAGCCGTGGGCGGTGGTAGTTGAGGATCTCTGCCGTCTTTTTAACGTTGCCTCCCGTGCGTTCGAGAGTCTGTGCGATGGCTTCGCGTTCGATGTCTTCCATTGTGAAATACGGTGGAATCACGCAGCGAAATTCGCCTTCCTCGGCGGCATGAAGCTGCTCCGGTAAATCTTCAGGCGTCAGTTTCTCCTCCGTGGCAAACAACACCGCGTGCTCGATAACACTCTCGAGCTCGCGCACGTTTCCGGGCCACTCATAACGCATCAGCAAAGCAAACACCGGCGGCGAAATCTCTCGAATTCGCTTCTTGTACTTCTCCGAGTAATGCTGAAGAAAGCGGTTCGCGAGCAGTGCAATGTCGTCGAGTCGTTCGCGCAGCGGAGGCGTCTTGACCTTGATCGTGCTGATGCGGAAGTAGAGATCGTTGCGGAGCATTCCTTCTCGAATCATCTGTGCAGTATCGCGATTGGTCGACGAAACGAGGCGGAAGTCGACCTTGATCTCCTCTTCATCGCCGAGCCGACGAAGTTTTCTCTCTTGTAGCACGCGCAATAATTTGCTTTGCAGGTGAATCGGCATCTCGGCGATTTCGTCCAACAAGAGCGTGCCGCCGGCGGTCGCTTCGATCAATCCGCGTTTGTCGCGATCGGCCCCGGTGAACGCGCCTTTTCGATAACCAAACAACTCGGATTCGATCAATTCGTGCGGGATCGCGGCGCAGTTGATGCGCATAAACGGGCGTTCCGCGCGACCACTCTGAAAATGGAACGCCGCCGCAATCAACTCTTTACCCGTCCCTGACTCGCCTTCAATCAGCACCGACGCATCGGACGGCGCCGCAGTGCGGATGATGTTATGGATCTGGCGCATCTTCGGATGACGGCCGATGATTCCAAAGTCTTCGCCGTCTCCGATCAATGCGCTTTTAAGACTGCGGTTCTCGCGTTTGATGTCCTCGAATTGCAACGCGCGTTCAACCAGTGCGGTCACCTGCTGTGGAGTGAAAGGCTTTTCGATGTAGTAGAACGCACCACGTTTGATCGCGTCGATCGTGATGTCGAGCGAGCCATGCGCGGTCATGAGTATCACTTCCGTAGTCGGTGTGTCGCTCTTGATAAGTTCCAGCAAGTCGATTCCACTGGCATCAGGCAGACGCAGGTCCGTGAAGACAAGGTCGTACGGTGAACCTTTCAGCAGCTCTTTCGCCTCGCCCCCACTCCTGGCGACGTCTATGTGATGGCCCAACTCAGTTAACACCAGCCGGAGCGCATCCGTGACGCTCGGCTCGTCGTCGATCACCAGGATCCTACGACGCATTCGCAACCTCCTTCTGCACTACGGGCAGCGAGATAAGGATCCTGGTGCCTTGACCGGGGCGGCTGGTAAGAGAAATCGAACCACCGTGCTGCTCGATCATCTTTCTGGCGTAAGGCATGCCGAGGCCGAGCCCTTGCGCTTTCGTCGTATAGAAAGGCTCGAAGATCTTGTTTGCCTCCTCCTCGCCGATACCGCGGCCGGTGTCGGTGATTTCTAGCCGAAGCGTTTCGGGTGTCCGGTCGATGGCGATACTCAGCGTGCCACCGCTGGGCATGGCCTCGATGGCGTTCAGCATTACATTCAACAGTGCTCCGCGAATCGAGGAGTCGTCGAACATTCCAGTGGCCGGCTGCTGGTCCGTCGAGAGTCGCACCTCTACTTTGTTTCCTGTTAACTGTGGACGAATTAGCTCGACGACGTCGTTGACCATCTCAATCAAGTTTGCGGGACGAAGATTGAGATGAACAGGCCGCGCGAAGTCGAGGATCTGTTCGACCCTGCTGTTGAGGTGCTTGATGGTCTCCACGATCTTATCTACGAGATAGGTTTCGCTTTCGGAAAAAGTGGTGGCTTTGCTTTTCAGGTGCAGCGAGTAGAGCAGCAAACCCGCGAGCGGGTTTTTTACCTCGTGTGCGACCTGGGCCGCGGCGCGACCGAGGGCGGCGATTCGTTCCTGACTGACGAGGCGGTGGTGGGTCTCGACGAGTTCGGCGGTGCGCTCCTCCACGCGTTCCTCGAGCTCGTGAGCGTACTGTTTTATCTCCTGTTCGAGCCGGCGCTTCTCATCTGTGAGACGTTTCTTGTCTGCTGCCCTGCCGACGGCATTCAGCAGTACGTCCTTGACTATCGGTTTGGCGATGAAATCGTATGCGCCCGCGCGCACAATTTCCGGGATCACGGACAAATTCGGTTCGCCGGTGATCATGATGACCGGAACGTAAACGTCGGCGCTGCATATCTTTTGCAGTAATTGGATGCCGTTCTTGCCCGGGAGATTGATGTCGACCACGGCGACGTCGAGGTCTTCTATTTTGTGCGCCGCGGCAGTGTCATAGTCCGGCGCGGTTGAGACGGAGTAACCGGCCCGCTTCAAAAATTCTCCCATTGTTAGACGAATACTGGGCTCGTCGTCGACGAGTAGCACGTTAGGCATTAAACGTATTCAGCCTCCAACGCCTGAACCGCGGAAAGCTCGATAACGAATCGCGTGAATTTTCCTTCTTCGCTTTCGACGGTGATGGTCCCGCCGAAATCGCGAATGATGCCGAAACTCACACTCAGGCCCAAACCTGTTCCTCCCGTTTCGCGGCGAGTGGTGAAGAACGGATCGAACACTTTGTTCAGATCTTCGCGTTTGATCCCGATGCCGTTGTCATAAAACTCGACGCGCACCGTCTTGCCGTCTTTTCCGGCGCGGCGTGCGCTGATTCGAAACACTTTGGGCTCGACTGATTCCGCGGGTTTAGCTTTAAGAGCGTGATGCGCATTGCTGATCAGGTTGACCACGACCTGTCTGAGACGTGAATCATCGGCGCGCACCATCGGTAGATCCGGTTCCAGATCGATCTCTACGGCAATGCCGTCTTTTTCAAACTGCCGTCCGAAAAGAGCAATGGATGTTTTGATACTCTCCGCAAAGTGCACGTGAGTGAGTTCGTGTGCATATCCAGACGCAAAAGTCAGCAGACCGCGTACGATCTTGGCGATCCGTTCACCTTCGTCGATGATGCCGTCGAGCATCTGTTGCTCGAACTCAGAGCGTGGCTTTTCTTCGTCTTTAAGAAGCTGAGCGAAATTGATGATGCCGTTAAGCGGGTTGTTGATCTCGTGGGCGACGCCCGCCGAAAGCTCACCGATTGAGGCCAGTTTTGAAGACTGGTAAAGCTGGCGTTGCATTTCTTCACGATCGGCTTCGAGTTGTTTTCGGACGGAGAGATCACGAAGAGACATCATCATTACCTTTTCGCCGTCTTCGGTTGACAGGGGCGTAAACGACAGGGAAACCGGTACTGACTGCCCCTGTGCGCTTTGAATCGTCAACTCACTTTCACCCGCAGCCTGACCGTTGGGCATCGGTAGCTCCGCTGGAACGTTTGGACCGGTCAGGCGAAAGAGCTCGCGGATGTCTCGATTGATGCAGTCTTGCTGGCGTACACCCAGAATCTCGCAAACCCTGTCATTGGCTTCAACCAGACGGTGGTCCGAAACTCGAACCAACCCGATGCCGTCTCGTGCCTGTTCAAACAGCGCCCGGTACCGCTCCTCGCTCGTTCTTAATTGAAGTTGTTGGCGATGAACCAGGCGAAGCAGCAGGGTCACCACCAGCGCGTCGACCATGAAGGAAATGGCGACGTGTTCGACGCGCTGTTTAATGTTCCAACGCCGGTCTATGTTGGCGTCGCCGGGATACTGGGCGTCCACCCAGGCGAAGAATGGGGGGCGTAATGTCACCTCCCACAGCGCGATTACGCCGACAGTCAGCAGTACCGTGAGGCCCACGAAGAAAACGATGACCTTGAAATCAAACCTTCTCATTCACACACCTCAAGTCAAAGGCATACTCCGGCGCCGCACGGGAACAGAGCGCATTTAACTGAGCGCGGCGGAACGTAATGATGAAACTGCGAGGGCGTTTCTTGTACGCCGCTGGATGGGAAGTCAGAAGTATATCTTGCCCGGATAAGTATTCGGAAGCCCGGAGTGGGTCATTCCACCCCAGTGCCGGATCAGTTGTTGATCCCAGGCGTTCGCGTTAAGCTCCTCGCTTATGAAATGGCCATCTTTACCGCTCGAAGAATGGAAGGACACGTGTGCCACGCTACACATGTGGACGCAGGTTGTCGGCAAGGTCCGTCTGGCGCAAACGCCGCTGGTAAATCACTGGTGGAACGTGCCTCTTTACGTCTCCGCCCGCGGTCTTACAACCACCGCGATGCCGTACGGAAACACGTTTTTCGAGATGGAGTTTGACTTCATCGATCACAATCTCGTGACCAAACTCAGCGACGGCGCAAGCGCGACTATCGCTTTGCGCCCGAAATCAGTCGCAGCCTTCTACGCTGAAACGATGGAAATGCTGAGGCAACTCGGTTTGGAAGTTCACATTTGGAACATGCCGGTTGAGATTGCGGATCCGATCCCGTTCGATCGGGACGAGCAACACGCTTCGTACGATCCCGAGTATGCGCGTCGTTTCTGGGATGTATTGCGCGCCTCGGAAAAAGTGATGCAGGAGTTTCGTTCGCGATTCATCGGGAAATGCAGTCCGGTGCATTTTTTCTGGGGCAGCTTCGATCTCGCTGTGACGCGGTTTTCAGGAAGACCCGCACCGCCGCGGCCCGACGCAGACCCGATCACACGCGAAGCATACTCGCACGAGGTAATCAGTCACGGCTGGTGGCCCGGCCAGGGACCACTTGGCAAGCCTGCCTTTTATTCGTACACCGCTCCCGCGCCCGAAGGATTAAGCACCGCCTCGATTCGACCGGCGGCAGCGTTCTACAGCAATGAATTATCAGAGTTTCTTCTCTACTACGACGACGTCCGAAACGCGCCGAATCCGGATGAGGCTTTGATGGAGTTTTTGCAGAGCACGTACGAGGCAGGCGCGGATCTAGCGAAGTGGGACCGCGCGTCTCTCGAAAGATAAATCCGAATTTAGAAGCTAAACGGCACGCCTAAGTGAAGCTGACGCTCGCCCGAGAACGTTCGCTTCACGCGGGATTTGACGGTTTTAGCGGGCGCCACAGGGCGGTCAATCGTTTCCCGCTGGCGGTCTGCAACAGGCTCATGAAGCCCATGTAGCCGAAGCCGAAGAAGAAAAGCAGCAGAAACGGAATCGTGCCCCACATGTGCAGGCGCGACGCGTAAAGGATCGCCAACAAAAAGTAGAACGCAAAACCAAGCTCCAGCAACGGTAGCCACCCGCGCTTGCGTTTGTACTTCTTCCGCTTCCAAGTCGCGTCGCTAGTTTCTTCAACGCGATACTTCGGCGTCCGCACAAAGTCAGACTTCACTCCCAGCAGCGCTTCGAGCACGGCGCGCGCGTTGGAAAACGCGAGACCGATTCCGAGTCCCATCACCAGCGGCAAATGCAGCAATCGCGGAGCACGCTTTTCGTCGAGATACCACACCGCCGAACCGTAAAACATCACCACGGAGATCGACGAGAAGAACAGTAACGGTAAGTCGAGCACCATCAAGTGATAAAACGGTTGGTTGTAGCGCACCAGCAACAGCGGGAATTGCAGGAAACTCGCCACGATCATCAACGGATAACTGATGTTTCCCGTCAGGCGGAAGAACATTTCCAGCTTGACGCGAAACGGCAACGGCGCCAGCCAGATGCGCGGGTAAAGTTTTAACCCAACCTGCATCACGCCTTTGGCCCATCGTCGCTGCTGCGCCTTGAACGCGTTGATCTCGACTGGAATCTCCGCCGGCGCTTCTTCGTCGAGCAGGTAAACAAACTTCCAGCCCATCAATTGCGCGCGGAAACTCAGATCCGTGTCTTCTGTCAGCGTGTCGTGTTGCCAGCCGCCACTCGTTTCGATTGCTTGCCGTCGCCAGATACCGGCCGTGCCGTTGAAGTTGAAAAACCCGCCCGTGCGGTTTCGCGTGGTCTGTTCGACGACGAAGTGACCGTCGAGCATGATCGTTTGAAGCCGCGTGAGCAGGTTGTAACGGCCGTTGATGTGCGACCAGCGCATCTGCGCGCAACCGACCAGCGGATCTGTAAAAAAGTCGACCAGCTTGCGCAGGCAATCGGGTTTGGGGACGAAGTCGGCGTCGAAGATCGCGAGCAGGTCGCCTTTGGCGGTCTTGTTACCGTTTTCGAGTGCTCCGGCTTTGAAACCGGTGCGGTCCATGCGATGGATGTAGTGAATGTCAAAACCCTGTGCGGCGTATTTTGCGACCACCGATTCGGCGACCTTTGCCGTTTCGTCGGTTGAATCGTCGAGCACCTGGATCTCGAGTTTGTCGTGCGGGTAGTCGATTTCCGTAACGGCTTTGAGCAGGCGTTCGACGACGTAAAGCTCGTTGAAAAGTGGGAGTTGGACCGTGATTCGCGGCAGATCGTCTTCGGCGTACTTTCCGCGCGGCACGGGGACGAACCTGCGGTAGCGCCAGAAGTCGATGACCTGCTTGATGCGATAACCGCCGTAGACCGCCAGCGTTCCGAGTAGCGCGAAGTAGATAATCAGAATGACCCAGTCAAACGCGTCCAGGGTGTAAAGCGGACTGATATTGCCCCAGGTTTTGTTGACGCCATCGTGGAAATAGCGTTCGAAGATAGTTTGCGGGTCGTCGCCGACGGGAGTGGGCCAGGGAGTTGGTGCTGGAGCTTGGAAAATCATTTATTACTTAACAAAGCGCCAGATTCTACCTTATCGCGGCCAATATAGCGAAATCGGTGGCACT
>CBFGMX010000221.1:0-7357 GCA_965649955.1 uncultured bacterium | reverse complement strand
ATTCGTACCTCAGTGCAACCAACGGATCGACTTTTGTCGCTCGCCGGGCGGGGATGTAACAGGCAAACAATCCAATCAGGACCAAACCGAGTGAAACCACTACGAACGTCGTCAGATCCGTGGTGGAAACACCAAAAAGCAAACTCGACATCAGTCGCGTCAACGCAAACGCGCCCGCCAGTCCAAGAGAAAGACCAAGGAGCACGAGCAGCATTCCCTGGCTCATGAACAACCGGAGCACGTCGCGATGCCCCGCGCCAAGAGCCATGCGAATGCCGACTTCGTGCGTTCGTTGCGATACGGAATACGAGAGCACTCCGTAAACGCCGGTCACGGCGAGTACGAGCGCGAGCGCGGCAAACACCGCGAACAGCGCCGCGTTGAACCGGCGCGGCGACGCCTCACGCGCGAGAATGTTCTCGAACGTAGCTACCTCGTTGATGGGAACGTCTTTATCCACCGCGTGGATTGCGCGTGTCACCGCTGCGGTCAGAGCCTGCGGATCGATGTTGCTGTACCGAATCGCGAGCGTTGAGTTTCGCTGTGGCGAGCGCCCCATTGGCGTGTACATCTTGATCAACGGCCTCGCTTCAGAACCGTAAGCCCGTACTTCCGGCACTACGCCGACGATCTCGTGCCAGATCGGACTGTCGTACTTAAGGTGTTTGCCGACGGCGTTTTCGTTGGGCCAGAAGCGGCGCGCGAGATTTTCATCCACGATCACGACCGGTTTACCCTGCTCGTCTTCGTCTCGTGTGAACGTGCGGCCGCGCAGAATGGGGATCTTCATCGTCTGGAAGTAATCGGCGCTGACGATGGACCAGTCGACGTTTATCTGTTCGCCTGGCTCCAGCGAGCGATGGCCTTCAGGCGCAATGTCGTTCTGCCACCCGTCGGTAAAACCGGGAAGGCTCGCGGAAATCGTCGCCTTCTCCACACCCGGTTGCGCCTGCACATTTTGCAGTGCCTGGTGCAGGAAACGGCTGAGTTCCGCACGGTCGCGGTGGCGATTGCGCGAGACCTTCAACTCCATCGTGAGAACACCGTTGGGATCGAAACCGTTGTCGGACTTCAACAGCACTACCAAACTCTTAACCATGAGGCCCGCGCCCACCAGCAGCGCGACTGACACGGCCACTTCACTCACGACCAGCGCGCTTCGGAGTTTCTTGCCCTGACCGTCAGTCGTCGTCGACGCGCTGTCTTTCAGCGTTTCCTGTAGATCTGTTTTCGAGAAACGAAGCGCGGGCGCGAGGCCAAAGAGGATCCCCGTCAGCAGCGAAGCACCGATGTTGAAAGCAAGCACACGGCGGTCAATTTCGACGCCGCCCATGCGTGGGACAGTTTCGTGGGCCACCTTTTGCAGCAACGACATGGCCCAGGAGGCGAAGATCAATCCGAGCGCGCCGCCTGCACCTGCGAGCAGCAAACTCTCGATCAACAACTGCCGGACGATCCGCCAGCGCGAAGCGCCGAGCGCGGCACGCACGGCAAACTCTTTGCGGCGCGTGGCCGCGCGGGCCAGCAACAGGTTCGCGACGTTTGCGCACGCAATCAGCAACACGAGCGCGACCGCACCGAACAGGACCTTCAGCGCCGGGCCGACGTTGCGCGTGATGTTATCTTGCAGAGAAACGACGGTGATCGTGTCGGCGCCTGCGTTGGCCCGCGGGTATTCCCTGAACAGTTGCTGCGCGACTTGGTTCATGTCGGCGCGCGCCTGCTCAATCGTGACGCCGGGTTTTAAACGCGCGATCACGGAACCGGCGATTCGCACATCGCGAGTGTGCGTGTGCCAGTTCAATGGTCCGATCAACAGCCACAACGGCGGTGGTCCCTGGTGCGCGAAGCTCTCAGGCATCACGCCGATGACGGTATAGCTCTTGTCGTCGAGTGTTATCGACTTGCCGACGACGTTCGGATCGCCGGCGAAACGTTGCTGCCAGAAGGGGTGACTGATGATGGTGACGAGAGCAGCGCCGGACCGGTCGTCCTCCTCCGTGAAGTCGCGGCCGAGTAGAGGCGCGGCGCCCATCACTTTGAAATAGTCGGCGGTCACCAGGCGCGAGTTGATGCTCTCGGGTTCACCGCTGCCGGTCAGGTTCACATAAAACCCGCGAAAGGTCGACATTGCTTCAAAGACCTGGTTACGCGCGCGCCAATCGACGAAGTTCTGGTACGACACCCAACGATTAGCGACTTCCGGACCCGATTCAGTCATCCAGACGATGCGATCGGCATCGCTGTACGGCAACGGCTTCAACAGCACCGCATGGACCACGCTGAACATCGCGGTGTTTACGCCGATACCGGCAGCCAGAGTCAAAACTGACAGAGCTGTGAAGCCGGGATGTTTGCGCAGCCAACGGAGGCCGTAAATGAGGTCTTGAAGCATATTTTTATTCCGCGCTCTGTTTCACTCACTTCTCAGGGCAACTAGTGGATCGACTTTCGTTGCTCGCCGCGCGGGGATGTAGCAGGCAAACAACCCAACGATCACCAGCCCCACGGCGACTGCCACGAACGTCGTAAAATCCGTGGCCGAAATTCCAAACAACAGACTCGACATGAAGCGCGTCACTGCAAACGCTGCTGCCAACCCAAAAACAAGTCCCACAACCACGAGGGCCATGCCTTGCCTGATGAAAAAGCGCAGCACATCGCTGCGTTTGGCACCGAGCGCCATCCGCACGCCGATCTCCCGCGTGCGCCGGCTGACGGAGTAAGACAACACTCCATACAAGCCGGCGCAGGCCAGCAACAAAGCGAGAACTCCAAACAAACTCGCAAGCGTCGTCACCAGCCGCTCCTGACCAAGGGTTGCTTCGACTTGTTGTTCGAGAGTCTTGATCCGAAACACCGGCAGGTTCGGCTCAACCGACTGCACTTCGTGCCTGATCGCTGCAACTGCCGCGAGCGGATCACCGGAAGTGCGGACCTGAAAAGTCGTCTCGCGCCAGGAACTCGGATCTTGCAGGAACGGAACGTAGAACGTGCGTGGGGTTTGTTCCTTGATGCTTTCGGCTTTTGCGTCTTTGACGATGCCGACGATCTCGACCTCGCCGCCGTCGTCTGGACCACGATCGAACCGGCGGCCGATCGGATCCTGATTGGTAAAGTAGTAGCGGGCGAATGCTTCGTTGACGACTGCGACCTTCGGCGACGTCTCGTTGTCCTCCGGACCGATGTCACGACCACGTACGATGGTCATTCCCAGCGTGCGGAAAAAGTTTGGTCCAACCTGAGAGAAAAACGGCATGTCGAGCTCGACGCGATCGCCTGAACGTGACACCTGGTTCTCCTGTGGCGGTGGCGTGAAGCCGGGTACCCTGATGCTTCCCTGCGTGCCGCTGCCGCTGAGCAACCCCTGCCGCGCCAGACTCACCGAGGTCACACCGGGAACACTGCCGATGCGTTCCAGCATCTGCTTGTAGAGTCCGCCGATCTGCTCTCGCCGGTAGTTGATCAACTGAGGATCGACTGAGAACACCAGCACGCGTTCACGCTGAAACCCCAGGTCGACACTGCGCAACTTTCCGAGACTACGAATGAAGAGGCCCGCGCCAACCAGTAACATCAACGACACGGCAACCTGCGTAACGACGAGCGTGCGTCCCCAACCAAACCGGCGACCCCCGCTGCTCATGCGGCCGTCTTTCAGCGAAGGTGTCAGATCGAGACGGGTCGCACGCCACGCGGGCGCCAAACCAAACACGGTCGCTGCGACCAGTGAAATGAGCGCCGTAAAACCAACGATGCGCAGATCGAGTGGCGCACTGATCGACAGCGGCGCGCCGGCACTAAAACTGTTCTGTCCGCTCACAAACACGGACAGCAGCAGACTGCTGGACCAGGACGCGAGCAGCAAACCCAACGCGCCGCCGAAAAGCGCCAGCATGAGACTCTCAGTCAATAACTGCCTGACGATCCGCCAGCGACTGGCGCCGAGCGCGAGACGCAGCGCGATCTCCTTTTCACGCGCTGCCGCGCGAGCGAGCAGAAGGTTGGCAACGTTCGCGCAGGCAATCAGCAGAACGAGACCAACGACCACCATCAGTAGTCGCAACGGAGTTGAAAACTCCTGGCGCAGGGCGTTGAACCCCTGGGCCGCGGGCAAGAGTCGCAACGACATTTGTTGAATCGACTGCTGTTTTTGCGGGGTGAGTTGAGATCCAGCCTCTTCGAGCGCCGCTTGCTGGGAGACCAACGAAAGAGCGGACCGCGCCTGTTCTTCGCTGACTCCGTTCTGCAGGCGACCAATGATGAACGGCAGCGTGGTCTCGGTTATCCGCGTGCGACGCGGCAGGATTAGTTCGCCGCTTTGGGAAGGCAGAAACACGTCCGGGGCGCTGCCGACGATCGCGCCAAAGAACTCCGGCGGGGTCACGCCGGCAACCGTAAATGGGCGGTTGTTCACGATCAGGTTCTGCCCGACTATCGACGGACTCGCGCCGAAACGTCGCCTCCAATACGCATGACTGATTACCGCGACCTGTTGGACCGCATTCTCACGATCTTCGCTGTCGGTGAAAGTCCGTCCGACTGCGGCGTCGACACCGAGCGTCGAAAAGAAACTGCCCGAAACGAGTTGTCCTTCGATCACTTCTGGCGAACCGTTGAAGCTCGCGTTGATGCGCGTGGGAAAACCGAAATAAGACGCATCGGCAAGCACATTGTTCTGAGCGCGCAGTCGTTCGTAAGCGCGATACGAGATGTTGGTCGAGCGCTTGGGTGATGGTTGACCGGTCTCGAGAAAGACGAGTTGATCGGGTTGCTTGACCGGCAGCGTCTTCAGCAACACCGCATCGAGCAGACTGAAGATCGCGGCATTAGCGCCGATACCGAGTGCCAGCGATAGCACCGCCATCGCGGTGAACGCTGGGTTCTTAATTAGAACTCGAACCGAATAGCGAAGGTCGTTCATAGAATCTGCGTTACTCGTATCTCAGCGCCACCAACGGATCGACTTTCGTAGCGCGTCGCGCCGGGATGTAGCACGCGAGCAGAGCGATCGCTCCCAGGATGACCGGCACACCCGCAAAAGTAAGCGGATCGGTTGGGGTGATTCCAAACAGCATCTCGTTCATTACTCGCGTCACAGCGAATGCGCCCGCCACGCCCATCGCGAGACCGATCAGCGTCAACAGCATCCCCTGGTTGATGACGAGCCGGAGCACGTCGGCCGGCTGAGCGCCGAGCGCCATGCGCACGCCGATTTCGTGCGTGCGTTGGACCACCGCGTACGAGATCACGCCGTAGAGTCCAACGCAGGCGAGGACCAGTGCCAGCGTCGCAAACAGCGCCAGCAAAAGCGTCTGAAAACGCTCGCGCGAAACGGCAGCGGCGAGCGCCTGGTCCATCGTTCTAACGTTGGAGATCGGCTGGTCTTTGTCGACCGCCCAGACGGCCTGCCGCACAGCGCCAACCAAACTCGCGGCATCACCATTCGTGCGCACCACCAGGTCGCGCGGCGCAACAAAGCCGCGCCACTCCTGCGCATAAGGCACGTAAAGTTCAAAGTCCTGTTCGCCGTAGAGTCCGGTCTGCCGCACGTCGCCAACTACGCCCGCAACGATGGCCCACGGATTCCGCGAATCGATTGGTCCAATCTTCAACCGCTTTCCGCTCGGATCCTCGCCGGGCCAGAAGTGCTCAGCGAGGCGGCGATTCACGACCACAACCGGCGGAGACTCGGCGGTGTCGCGCGAGTCGAAAAAGCGCCCGCGCTGTAACGGAATTCCCATCGCGCGGAAATAATCGGGACTGACAACGCGGTAGACCGCCTGCGGCAGATTCATGTCGCCCGGCGCCGCGCGACCTTCGATGCTGAAAGCAAAATTCATCGCACTGAACGACAGCGGCAAGAACGTGATCACCCCCGCCGACTCAACACCCGGCAGTTCATCAACTCTTCGCAGCAACTCGTCGTAGAAAGCGCGTCGCTGTTCCGGCTTTGCATACTTCGAACTCGGCAACACCGTGCGCATCGTTAGCAGGTTGTTGCTTTGGAATCCGGGATCGACTTGCCGCAATCGTTGAAAACTACGGATCAACAATCCCGCGCCGACCAGCAGGACCACCGCCAGCGCAACCTCAGTAACGACCAGCACACGGCGTACGTAGCGTCCCGACATTCCCCCGGCAACGTCTCGACCGACGTCACTCAACGTTTCACCCGGTTTCGATCGCGACGCCTGAAATGCCGGCACGGCGCCGAACACAAGCGCCGTCAAAACAGTTACTCCCAGTGTGAAAAGAAGTACGCGAAGATCGACTGAAACACTCTGAAGTTTAGAAAGACTCTCGGGCACCAGTTTCGCCAACCACTGCACGCCCCAGACCGCGCCGAGCACTCCGAGCAAACCACCTCCCACTGCGAGCAACATGCTTTCCACCAGCAGTTGACGAACGATTGCGAGCCGACTCGCACCTAGCGCCATGCGAATCGCGATCTCGCGCCGCCTGCTGGTGGCCTGGGCCAACAACAGGTTCGCGACGTTCGCACACGCGATAAGCAGCACCAGCGCAACGGCGGCGAACAGGATCAGGATGGGCGTGCGTAGATTGCCGACGTAGTCTTCGTGATATGAAGTGACGAGGAACCCGAGACCTTCATTAGTGCGTGGGTATTCGTTGGCCAGGCGCGCCGCAATTGATTCGACTTCGGCGTTCGCCTGTTCGATGGTGGCGCCGGGTTTAAGACGCGCGATCGTGCGGACGTAGTGATCACCACGGCCGGCCGCTTCTTCGGGAAGCATGGCCCACGGCGTCCATAGTTCGCCTTCACGTTCGGGAAAAAAGAACTCGGGCGGCATTACACCCACGACCGTGTACGACTCGGCATTGAGCGTGAGGTTGCGACCCACGACCGCCGGATCCTGGTTGAAACGACGTCGCCAGAGCGCGTCGCTCAGCACGACCACTCGATTAAGGCCCGGCTGGTCCTCCTCCGGTGAAAACGTTCGGCCCAGCGCCGGCTTGACGCCAAGCAACGAGAAGACATTCGCGGTGACGAGCCGGGCGTCGAGGCGTTCGGGTTCGCCTTGCCCGGTGAGGTTCATACTGAACTCGCCGAATGCGCCAACCCCTTCGAACAACTGGCTCTGCTGCCGCAGGTCGAAGAAGTTCGCCGGCGCCATCTCGTTGCGATCGAGCCCGGCGCGCAGGCCATGTTCCCAAATTGAAACAACGCGATCGGGCTCCTTCACCGGCAGCGAGCGCAGTAGCACTGAATCAACGACACTAAAGATCGCGGTGTTGATGCCGATACCCAATGCAAGCGTCAACAACGCCGTCACCGTGAACGCGGGATTCTTGAGCAGAACACGAATCGAATACCGAACGTCTTTCATCACTC
>CBFGMX010000220.1:0-7358 GCA_965649955.1 uncultured bacterium | reverse complement strand
TTGTCCCTTAAATGCAAAAACCGAACTGCGCGACACCACTCTTAATCCTTCAACTTGCGCAAGTGCGTTGATCAGCTCTTCAGTAAGTCCGTCGCTGAAATACTCCGTATCTGTTTTGTTGAGATTGGAAAACGGTAATACAGCAATACATGTTTGCGGCTGAAAGAAAGTATCTTCTTTGCGCTGAGAAGCTGTTAACTTCGTCAAATCCGCAATTAATTCGTCGGCGGACGCGTACCGATCCTTAGGGTTCTTCGCAAGCAACTTGCGAAGAACTGGTTCAACTCTTGCCACACCCTCGGTTTTTCTAACGCGCTCCCAGTCGACATCGTCGAAGACTATTGAATGTACTAGTGCAGGTATTGAAGGCCCGCTGAAAGGCAGAGAACCGATCATAATCTCGTAAAGCGTCACGCCAAGCGACCACAGATCGGACCGATAGTCCGCCGTGTCACCCCTAACCTGTTCGGGAGACATATAACCCGGAGTACCAACTGACAAATCTTCACGAGTTAACTTCTCGTCCACCGGCAGCAGCGCCAGACCAAAATCAACTATCTTCACCACGCCGCTGCCGGCGATAAGAAGATTGGCTGGCTTGATGTCGCGATGAACGATGCCCTTTGAGTGGGCTTCGCGGAGCCCCAGCGCGACCTGTAAGCAAGTTTCAATTGCTTCCGCAAACGGCAGCGGGCCTCTGCTAATTCTCTGCTTGAGACTCTCGCCCTCGATATAGGCCATCGCGATGTAAACCTGCTCGCCGACGGCTCCAATATCGTAAACTGTGCAAACATTTGGGTGGTCCAGAGCGGCCGCGGCACGCGCCTCATTGAGGAACCTCATCTCACTTACCGGATCGAGCGACGAGGGTTTTTTTAGGAACTTGAGCGCAATGGGGCGATTAAGCTGCGGGTCAAAGCCCTTGAAAAGCACGCCCATCCCACCCTGACCAATCTGGTTGAGCACGGTGAAGCGGCCCGCCATTGGGAGACTTAGGCGTTGTGTGCTTTCGTCGTTGAGTGGACCCATATCTGAACTGCCCACGATTCGATCGCGCTGTTGGGGTTAGCTCGATCCTAGCACAGGTGAGAGGTGTTCACGTCCGTGAGAACTTCTGCCAAATATTGAATTGTTTGCACGGCAGACAATCCGATCAGGCCAAGCTGTTCATTCGAGAGTGGAAGGATGTCGAGCAGTGAATCCAGATCTGCGCGGTGCCTGGGATCAATCTTGGCATGAAGCAGAAAACTGCTGAACGCCTCCAGCGGCAGCTTGTTGCGCCTGGCAACGTCTTCGATGAACTCGCTTTCGGGTGGGGTGCCTTCCATTACAGCGATGTAACCCAACATCGCCACGGGATTGTAGTGATGCATCCAATAGTATTGCGAACCGACGAGTTGGAGGGCCGTGCGTTTGGGAATGCGTTCAAGCAGAGCACGACGTTGGATTCCCAACACTTCGGCGTCGTCGAGAATCCACTCGTCGTGTCCGCTTTCTTCAACAATATGCCGTTCGAGATAATCGGCGAACGGCTTCAGCACGGGATCAGACAGATATTTCGGCGCCCGACAGCATTCAAGGGTCGCTTTCATCAGCGGAACGCTTGCTCGAATGATCGAATGACTTTGAAATAAGTATTCGCCGTAGACTGCAACGAATTCCGGATGCATCCAGAATTGATAAGCAGCCTCATCCAAGCCTGAGCTGAATAGTGCAATCCTTGTCCGCAGCAGTTCGCTATTCGACAACTGTTTTGCCGACGGCGACGCCATTGACATCGGTCTAGAACATCATTCCGTGAGGCATGTGTTTCTTTATGAAAGCATCGCCAAGTTTTTGCTTACTCGAGATGAGGTGGTTCACTTCGGCATCCGTCAACGATTCGATCACAGCTTTTTCATCGTCGGTAAACTTGTAATCCTTGTCTACCAATCCGGCGTCTTGAAGCTGTTGTAAGTTTGTCTTTGTCATCGTGTTATTCTCCTGGGTACACGAATTTGGGAGCGCCGTATAATGAACTCTGATTCGGCGTGAAGTCAACCAGTTAGGGATCACGATAGAAGGGGGTTGTTAAATAATCGCCAACGCAGCCGTCCCTTTGAAGCGGGCGAAAAAAAGGACGAACCGCCCCGCCACCTATGTCCGGAGCAGCAAGGAGCTCACGGTCATGGTGAGCTTACGCCGTAAACAGGATTTAGCGCCGCTGCTCCTACCACGGCGCCACCGAAGACATTTTGACGTGGCCCAAACGGCCGAAGCCTTTGCGCCTGAGGCTGCTGACATCTCGAAAGTTCGCAAATTTGCTCGTGCTCAAGGACTTAAGTGCATCGCGGTGAATCTGGCGGGAGCCTCCATGGAGTTGAGCGGAACAGTTGCGCAATTCAACCGTGCTTTCGGGGTCACACTGGTCCATCGCGCGGAACGGAAAGATTCGCTGCCTTATCTGAGCCACGATGAGGAAGCAACGGTGCCGGAAGAGTTAAGAGGCGTGATCACGGGAGTATTTGGATTAGACACACGTCCTGCGAGCAGACGCCCAAGTCGGTTCGCTCATGAAATGTCCTCCGAGACAATCGCCCCGCCGCCAGTGAATGACAAGACACGTTTGCCCGCGCAGTTCGCCGACCTATACAACTTCCCACACAACACGTCAGGCAAAGGTCAAACTATCGGACTCCTGGAATTCGGCGGCGGCTTTCGTCCAGCGCAACTACAGTCGTACTTCACCTCAGCAGGAATAAAGCCGCCACGAATCATCGTTAAGGAAGTGCGGCCCGGAGCAAATACCCCGCAAGGGAAACCGGGAACACTGAACCCGGATACCGAGGTGTATCTCGACATCGAAGTAGCGGCGAGTCTTGCTCCCGACGCCACGATAGTGGTCTATTTCGGCGACAACACTGTAAAGGGATGGCTCAGCACTCTTCAGGCTGCGATCCTGGATAAGCGACATGACCTCTCCGTAATTTCAATTAGCTGGGGGGAAGCCGAACAGAATTGGAGTCCGGCAGCAATGAAACAGATCGATAATTTGTTTCAGTTGGCGGCGCACCGCGGCGTTACAATTTGCTGCTCGTCTGGCGATCGAGGGATTACTGAATGCGACGGTCGTCCGTTCACAATAGCTTTTCCGGCTTCGAGCCCGCATGTGCTCGCCTGTGGCGGAACCCGTCTCGACGTGCGACTCAACGGCTCTCGAAATGAAACTGTTTGGAACCAGTGGAAAAAGTTCAGGCTCGCATCCGGAGGGGGAGTCAGCGATGTGTTCCCCTTGCCGGCTTACCAGCAAAGGGCAAATGTCCCGTTACGGCGATCAGATCATCGAAGCCCGGGTCGGGGCGTTCCGGACGTGGCCGCAAATGCCTCATCGGATACCGGCTACCTGATCGAAGCGGATAAAACACGCATGTCGCTTGGCGGCACGAGCGCAGTTGCGCCGCTATGGGCGGCCTTGATTGCTCGATTGAATGAAGCTCTTGGGAGAAGGATTGGTTTGTTAACACCACTGCTTTACAAGATGAACGCCTCAAGCGGTGGAGTTTTCGACATTACGCGAGGATACAACGGCGCTAATCGAACGCGCGCGTTTCATGCGCGACCAGGCTGGGATCCTTGCACCGGCCTTGGCAGTCCGAACGGCGAAGAACTGCTGCGCTGGCTGCAACGTTTTCACGCTAAAGGACGCTAACTTGCTATGCGTGAAAGTCTAGAATGGAACGATATCTTTTTCGTCCGTCCGCGTTGAGGCCGCTTTGCACAAAAAGCACTCAAATCTGTGGGCGGACCCTATGGAAGAAGATGTCTCGCGCAAAGCCGCAAAGGCGCAAAGAAAGCAGTTAGAAACACGATATCCTTTGCGCCTTTGCGTCGTTGCGCCTTTGACTTTGCGCCTTTGCGGGAGACATCTTCACCCGCTTTAGTCCCCTCTCCTGTGCAAAGCCCGTTGAGGTAGAACAGGCGGATCAATTCAGCGCTTTTCTATAGAGATTAAAGTTTCTCGTGACTCGGCCGCCTAGCTTCTCAGCGGTGCGTCGAGAGGGCCAGTTGTCGTCGAGAACAACAGTATAGCTGCCGGTCTTATAACCACGATCGATCATTGCCAGATAACTCTTTGCAGCCAGCGCCAAATTGATACCGCGGCCACGATAATCCTGCTTAACGCCAATAATGAGGAGCACACCGTGGTCTATTGCCTTCAGGTGGCGGAGAAATTCCTCGAAGTTTTCCTCAATCGCTCTGCCTCTCATTGGATGTAGGGCCTGATTTAAGTCAGGAAGCGAGTAAACAAACCCAACTACCTGTCCATCGACTTCCGCAAACGCCGTAAAATCGTCAATCAAGAAGTCCTTTAGTCCCACTGTCAATCCACGGTAAACCGCGGTGGGCATCGGCATGAATCCGAAATGTGCCGAAAAGGTTTCATTACCAAGCGCGGTAAAAATCTCCGTCTCTTCTTCCAGACGATTGAAATCCCACGATCGCAGCGAGATACCGTTGTCGGTGGCCTGCCTGACCATTTCGCGGTAGCGCCCGGCTAACTCAGGTGTGAACTGAATTTGATATTGGACGACTCCGAGTTCGGTTCTGAAGCGACTGTTCTTGATGTAACTGTGATAGTACGCCGGATTGAAAGTATGAAAGATTGTTGGTACCGCGTCATAAGCGTCGATCGTGAGGGGTGACTGCAGTCCAGGTAACATCGACATTCGAACCGCCTCGCACCCGTGACCCTGAAGCCATTCGCACGCACCGTTGAGTAGCAAACTGACCGCAAGATCCTGATCAGGCAATGCCTCAAAGAATAGGAGATGGCCCATTCGTTCGTTCCAATGGCGATCATATGCCTCATCATGTAATGCGGTGACTATCGCGAGTATCTTGTCACCCTGCTCCACCCAGAACGGCTGAATTTTAGAACCTGGACCAAACCCGCCCTCACCTGCGAGAAGATGTGTGAGATGAGCTTTATCAGGTGGTACCCAGTATCGATTATCGCGATAAACCTCATGACCGAAATCCACGTAACGTTCAAACTCTGCGCGGGTACTTAATGATCTTACGTGCACGGTGCAAGTCTCCTTTGTGGTCACCTTATCCCATGAACTCACATGGAACAGCAACAGATATTATGGCCTCGTATCTCGGTAGGAGGTGACAGCCTCGCTACGCCCGATTCCTCCAGGTTTACTACTGCGGAACCTTTCTAAAAATTCGCGTTGGCCTCCGTATTCTGTTATATAAGCGGTACATCAGCAGTATTCCTGCGACTGAAGCCCAGTGTGTCAAAGGAGTTCTCGTATGGCTCCCACTCAACCCGTTGTTCTTAAATCCAGAAAAGGATTTGAGCGGATCGTCTTCTCGCGCAGAACATTGCTTCTGCTGTGCGTCATAGTTGTGCTGAGTTCGTTCATGCTGGTGTCATCCGCCAGCGTCGAAGAGCGTCTCGGCATTGACACGCCGGCTTCTAACTCCAGCGACAAACGTCGTCAGCGACAAGCTCCGGCTTTACTGTCCCGAGTAAATCAGGACGAGACATCCCAGGCAGGCGCAGTGCGGGTTGATATACCGTCAGCAAAGCCGAAGGTGTTTCACGGTGACGTTCGTAGGCTTCCTTTTGTCAGACCGAAAGTCAGGAAGCCATTGCCTGAACCAAAAGATCCTGGTCCGGAACTGCCCTCGACATCAGCCCCAGACATAGCCCTTCAAGAATTTGCTCCCGCCGCCCCGGCGCCAACGCCAAGCGAGAACTTTGCGGGTCTGGACTTCGCAAACTGGGGCGCCGGCTGGCCGCCGGACCCGAACGGAGATGTTGGTCCGAATCATTACATTCAGACAGTCAACACTTCGATTGGTATCTACGACAAAGCCACGGGTGCGCGTTTAGCTGCTTTCACGCTCGACACGTTCTTTTCGCAACAACCAACTGGAACACCCTGCGACAACAATAATCAAGGCGATCCGATAGTGCTCTACGACGCGCTTAGTGACCGCTGGATCATCACCGACTTTGCCTGGTCCAACTTCACGTCTGGACCAATGTATCAGTGTATGGCGGTTTCCCAGACCAGCGATCCGGTGTCGGGCGGTTGGTACTTTTATGCCTGGCAAACCGCTTCCGGCGGAAGACTCCCGGATTATCCCAAACTCGGTGTTTGGCCCGACGGCATTTATATGACCGCGAATGTCTTCTCGACGACCGGAAGCGGATCGTTCCAGCATGTACAGGTATGGGCCTTCAATAGAGCCGAGATGGAGAGTGGATTAACGGCCCGCGCAGTCAGTTTTACGTTACCGAAGAGTATCACCGGTGTTTCGATCTTCAGTCTGCTACCGAGCAACGTGCGAAACAATGGCAACGCGCCAGAGGCGGGCACGCCAAACTATTTGACTTCAATCTGGGGCATTACAAGGGCGCGCGTGTGGAAGTTTTCCGTGGATTACTCGGTGCCGTCCAATTCAAGTCTGACGGGTCCGTTCAACGTTACTATCGCTTCGTTTAGTCCTGGTCCAAGTAACGTGCCGGAGAAAGATGGCAATAGTCTCGATTCACTCTCGTATCGTTTGATGATGCAGAGTCAGTATCAGAATCTCAACGGGGTCGAGTCACTATGGATCACGCACACGATTGGAAGCGGGGGCACGCCTAACATCGCGCAAATTCGCTGGTATCAGCTGAACATCACCGGGGGCACTGTAGTTACTTCCGGTCCGCTGCAGCAAGGAACGTGGGCACCCGATTCGAAGCATCGATTCATGCCGAGCCTGGCGCTCGATAAGAATGGCGACATGGCCGTTGGGTACAGCGTATCCGATGCCACCATGTATCCCTCCATTCGTTACGCAGGACGCCTCGCCAACGATCCTGTGAATACGCTCGGTCAGGGTGAAACCTCGATGATTGAGGGCACGGGTTTCCAGTGTTGTAGATTCTCAGACGGGACTCTCAATAATCGTTGGGGCGACTACAGCGCGATGACCATCGATCCTGATGGTTGTACCTTCTGGTACACGAATGAATACTACGATTCTCGCCCCACCACTCTCGCGCAGAATAACTGGAAAACACGCATCGGCTCCTTCAAATTTCCCCAGTGCACTCCGAACACGGTTGGTGCGCTACAGGGCACGGTCACCGATGCGAGTACTGGCGGTGCGCTCAACGGCGCTCACGTGACAGCAGGAATTCACGTTTTGAAGACTGATTCGAGTGGCTTCTACAGGTTCGGGAATATACCGACCGGTACGTATCAAGTCAGTGTGTCGGCAGCAGGGTATTCGAGCGCAGTTGCCAACAACGTAAATGTCTCTTCCGGTGGTACGACGACGCGGAATTTTGCGCTGACGACCAGCAACCCAAC
>CBFGMX010000219.1:0-7514 GCA_965649955.1 uncultured bacterium | reverse complement strand
GGGCGCCGGCGATAACGAACAGACTCAGGAACTGTGTCACGCGTCCGACAAACTCGGCGTTGTTCACGACCGCGATCTGCTGCTGCCCGGCGAGAATCGCACCCCAGAATTTGGTTAGCAGATCGACCCACACGTACAGGACCACGCCGCCGATGATCCACAACCCCCAGTTAGGCAGAAAGAGTTGAAAGTAACCGGTAAGCCGCAGCAGACTCAGGACGAGAAGCGCTACCAACGCTTGCAGTATCGATACAAAAACCAACTGCGATGCGATCACACTTCCCGCAATCTTGCGTTGCGCGACGACGAACGTAACCCCCTGCGGCAGCGACACACTGAGCACCATCCCCAGCAAAGCAGCGGTCGCAATTATCAGATCGAGGCTGCCCTTACCCGTTGGGCCAACGGTGCGGGCGATTACGATACTCGTAGCAATTCCCACCGGCAGAAGAAAGATGTTTACACCAAAGGCGTGAAGAGTCTTGGGCAGTCCAAAAGTCCCGTCGGCGCGATTTTTTAGGGCACTAGACATCAATTCGTTTTCAGATCCAGAACGATCTGCGTAATGCCAGGATGTCCTGACCATACTGGATCAGGCGATACCCGGCACGACGAAGAAGTTTGCGCGCTTTGAAAAACTCTTCATCGGTTAGCAGGTTATGTTCAAATAGAATCGCTGAGGGCTTGTATCTCCGGAAATCAACCTGCGACAGCACCTGATAGTCAAAACCCTCAGTGTCGATGTTAAGCAGGTCAATGGCGTCGACGCGATTTCTATCCAGGACCTCTTGTAAAGGAACGCATTCAACATCTGCTTCAATGATGTACGGGCTTATTTCGTCGCCAAGCGCTCTAATGATGTGACTCCTGTCGAAAGAGCCCAGCCCTTCATGCCAATCGGGTAAGTCTATTTCACTCTTGGCCGTCTCTGAGACGTAGTACAAACTCCTACGTCCCTTTTCAGTGCCAATAGCCACGTTTTCAAATACAAATCTTTCGGCGTAGCCGTAGTTCTTACGTAGTCGCTGAAAAAAGAAATCTATGGGCTCGATAAAGATGCCGCTCCAACTCTCTTGACTAGTGACCAGATCGTGAATCGGATCACTCTGAACTCCATCGTTGGAACCGACCTGGACAAAAAAGACGGCGGGTTTATTTCCAATAGCTTTCAAAATTCGTTCTTGAATCGTGGGATCGGAGCTGCGAAAGCGGCGATAGATCCATTTCGCGAGGCCATAAATCACCGGTACATTACGAAGGTACCCCTTGATTCGCTCGTTCGCCGGTTGCCGGTTTCTTACTTCAGCCATAGACAAATTGCTGTAATCGCTCAACACCGCGTCGTACTTTTTCGCGCTCGTCGAAGGTAGCCACTTTGAAAACTAAAATGCACCCGACGTAAACCGATGCGAACACGATACAGCATCCAGCCAATATCACCAGCGGGCTGGAATAGCCGGCCACCATCAACCTTCGCACCGCGAAACACAAAACGCCTGCCAGCACTGACGCGAGTGCCACTTTACCGACATCTTTGAAAAGTTTCAGATCTCGCGGCTGCGCGCCCAGCACCCGGCTAAATCTGACCGCCATCGCGACGCGTCCAACGATGGTGATTCCCACGACCACACCAATCGCACCAATCAGCCCGAAACGACCGATAAAGAACCAGAGCGCCAAAACGTTCACGATCGACATCACGATTTGAAGTCGAACGAGAAAGAATCGGTGACTTTCGTAAGCACGTGACACCGCATCGACGTCCAGCAACGAGAGTGGCAGCAGCGTCAGGTTGATGGCAAAGATGGGCCAACTCTCCGCGTACGCCGCCGTGAACATGAACGTCAAGAACTCCCGCCCGGTCACCATCAGAAACACGTAAACAGGAATCAGTACGACAGCCAGCTTGCGCACTGCATTCGCCATCAACACGATGATCTCGCGCGTTTGTCCCTGCTCCTGAAGGTAACTGATGCGTGGCAGAATGACGGAGCTGACAGAGTCGCGCAGTATTCCCACGACCGGCAGTTGGGCCACGCCGATCGAATAGATGGCGAACGTGGCGGCGCTGAAACGGTTTGAGACGAAGTAGTTGTGCAGGTCTGTTTGAATTGTGTAGAGCAAGCCGGCAAGGCCGAACGGTAGCGCGTAAGCAATTTGTTTTAGAGTCAACGACCAATCGAACGCGCGCCAGAATCCCGGAAAACGCGACCAGACGTACCAGATCAACGCCGCGCTCTGGACCACACCGTGAAGCAGTGCGGCATAGACCAGTGCCTGCACGCTGTCGAAGGTGATTGCTGCGGCGAGTAACAAAACTGTTCGGGTCAGTTGCCCGGTCACGATGAAGATCGTCGCCAGTCGTAGCTCCTGGTTCGCGACGGCGACAGTCTCGATGAACGACGAGAACAGCCACAGCAGTATGATGATGCCCAGCAGCGGCGCATAAGACGAAATTCCGGGATCCCGGAAAATGTAAAAGATCACGCTGGGCCAGAAGATCAACACCAGACACGCCGCTACGCCCATCATCAGATTAAAAAGCAGGATGTTGAGAATGACTTGTCCGCGACGTGCGGGATTGCTCTCGCGAGGAAGGTAATAGAACGCGCTCATACCGAAGCCGAGCGGCAGCAGCGCGACAGCAGTAGTGGTGACGAGGAAAAGTTGCTTGAACAGCCCGTACTCGTTCTGGCTTAGCGTGCGCGTCAGCAGCACCGGCAACGCGAACGCGAACATGAAGCCCAGGGTTTTGGCAACGAGGAGCCAAAACGCCTGTGCGGTCAGCGATCTGCGCGGTGTTTGCTGATCCATCATCCAATTAACTAAACGCGCAAAAGTCGAGATGTTCCAAGGATTTACGCGGGTTTTCCCGGCGCGATCTCGCGCCGGTTGTAAATGCGTCGCAGCGCGCCGGGGGCGATTCTCAACGCCAGACAGACGAACAGGAGCTTCCAACTTCGGCGAAACTTCCGCGCTTCTTTGAACGATTTAAGAGCGGCGCTAAAGTCCCGCTCGAGCAGTTTTTCCTTGCCGCGTTCGAGTGCCAGTTCCCGGAGCGTTCGGTTCATGTTCCACTGGAGCGCCGCCTCCTCCGCGCCGGTCAAGCCGCCTCGCGCTTTTACCGCATCGAGTACCGACAGCGTGCGCTGAAGCTGGCTGATCGTACCTCCGGAAAGCCCGCTCTCGACGATGCGATGATGGGCCAATACCTCACGCTGACACGCGAAGCGCGCTCCTGCCTTTGCCAGCCGTAACCACAGATCGAAATCCTGACCGCGACGCAACGCCAGATCGAAAAGACCAACGTCGACGATCGGTGCTTTGCGTGCCAGGACGGTCGACGTCAGGACGGTCACCTTCACGAGAAGGAGGTTTTCAGCGGTGACCTCGGCGCGCGCCGGGTTCACTTCCATGAACGTGCGGCCGTTCAGCGGTGAGTCGCCAAAAAGTAGCGCGTCCGCAAACACGAGATCCGCGCCGCTCTGTTTGAGCAGGTCCAACTGCTTTTCGAGAAATGTGGGCAGCCAAGTGTCGTCGGCATCGAGGAAAGCAACATAGTCGCCACTAGCGGTGCGCAGTCCGGCATTGCGTGCCGCGGCTGCCCCCTGGTTCTCCTGTTTGATGTAACGGAGATTTGAGGGGTAGCGCTGGAGGACTCGTTCGAGATCTTCCGTGTCAGGCGAGCCGTCGTTAATGACGATTACTTCGTGGCGAGTGAAAGTCTGCGCGAAGACTGAATCGAGGGTCTCACCTATGAACTCGGCGGCGTTGTAAGCAGGAATGATGACGCTGACCAATGGGTTCTCAGTCATACTTGAACCAATAGTAGATCAGTTTGAGATACTCGCCGCCCACTGTGCGCCAGCCTTCCGGTCGCAACCACCAGAAGACGGTCGACGCATGGAGAGAATCGTCAGGCGACGGCTCCATTCCGATTTTGATCTCGGTGCCGGCAAAGGTCTGCTGCAACGTCCGCAGAGCGCGGCGGGAATGATAAGCCGAAGTGACAACCAACAGGGACTTATATCTCGGCAGCGTTACGAAATGTTCTACGGATACTTCCTCCATCGCGCGTAGTTTCAGTATGAGTGCTTCGTCGCGCGTGCTCCCCGCGAAACCGGGAACGATTTCGATTCTGTCTTCCGGCACGCCTGCTTTGATCAACTCCTGCATTGCTCGTTCGACGAAAAACGGATTGCGCTGCTGAGCACTGTCCCATCCGCCTCGAGTGTGATCGTCAGTCAACAACACCCGCGGCGCTCGACCGGCGTGATATAACTCCGCCGCCTTCCGCGTCCGCTCCAGATAAGCACTCGAACCGCTCATCACCACGATCGCGTCCGCCGAGGCAAGCGGCTCACGCACGATCAGCGCCCGCGACGCTAACGCAGCCACGACGGTCCACGCCAAAATCAGCAGCAGGATTATTTTGAAAATCCGTGGTTTCAAGACCACCTGGACCGCTTTATCAAACAGTCGACGACAGTAAGATCGCCGGCAATGCTGATCGTGTGCGTCGCCAGCAACCCCCTCCTCCAGTTCGGAAGAATGTTCGACACCTGCTCTTCCCGAAACTGTTCGTGATCGAGTTGCGTCACCCGGTTGATCGAGATCGCGTAACCATATCTTCCCGACGAATCCTGCGCCGGCCGGTAAACCTCGCCGTTCCATTCAAACAGCGCACCCGCCGGACGCGAACCTCGCACGTCCGACTTCACCGGATTGCGCCGGTGCGGCGTCCATGGTCCAAGCGGAGACGGCGCTGAAAACAGGTACAACTCGTCGGGAATACTGTGTTCCGCGATAGACACAAACATCCACCACGTGCCGTCCACTTCAGCCAGCGTTGCATCCTTCGCGCGCACGTCCGTCATCAGCACCTTTTCGAACTGCCACACAAAAGGAAACGACTTCGCCCGATACAGCTCGATCGTTTTATTCGCCGCAGTCTCCGGCACCATGTAGTGGTTCCCGTTCCACTCGAACACGAACGGGTACGACAAGTGATAATCGCGTTCGAGTACCTTGCGGGGCCCGTTCACGACGCCCTTCCGGTCCAACTCCACCACCGAAATGTGCCCCTTGGCCGTCTCGTACGGATATTCTTCGAGAAAAACGTAATAACGATCGCCGTCTTTCACCGCGAAGGGATCGGCCCAGAAACGGTCCTTAGGCGGCAGCAGGTCCTTGAAGCGGTACAACGTGTTATTCGAATCGCATGGTCCGGACCTGAAGCGATACGCCAGCGCCCACTGGTCTGTGTACATCGCCGCCTGAAACTTACTCGCGACATATTTCGCACCCAGGCGCGACAGCCGCGGCAACATCTCGCGGTTCGCGGGCATGCGAAACAATCGATTCGAGTATGGCCGGTACAGTTGATTGTCAGGCGGAACGACCGGCTCACCATCAGCAAGCTCTTTCAGTTTGCGAACGACGAACGCAGCGGATTTCCAGTACAGGTTGTTGCGGTTGGCTTTGACCGAGAAACGATCGCTTGTCGGAGACCACGAGCGATAGATCACGCGCCCGTTGTCGAGATCCTCCGTGAGAATCTGAAGCACCGAACCGGTAACGGGCACGCCATCCATCACTTCCCAAAATCCGGCTGGTCCACCGCGATTCACCAGGTTGTCGCCATGGTGAAACGACCACACACCGTGACGCGCGATCTTCAGGGCCTCGCCCTTGAGTATCCGAAAGCCGAAACACAAAGCTACGTCGAGATCGTATTTGCGAATCTGTTCGAGCGCCTCTTCGGGAAACCAGTCGGAGTATTTCTTCATCTCCGGCGTGACTGGAACCACCGGCACATTACCCAGCAACGGTTTCAGATCGCCAGGCTCAAACGCATCGGGACTGACCTTCACCCGGCGCTCATCGATCTTTCCGTAGAGCGCGTACAACAGGTAGTCCCGATTGCGCCAGTAACTCTTCAACCGACCGGTCGGCTGTTGTTCACCGGCAGCTTCGTTCTTAATTACTACTGTGATTTCGGCGAAGCCCGACGACCGGATCTCGGTAATGACCTGATGGATCCATTTTCGCTGGACAAAGGAATCGAGCAGCAGTCCGATTCTCAGCGGCAGGCGTGTAGTTGGGGAATCACTCTTCACCAGCAGATGCCCTGGTAGTTCTCACTGGAGGTGCGTCCATCAAACAGATGGACCAGATCGATGAGTTGCTGATCTTTTCGCAGCCGTTCGGCGACGCTGCGAAACTCCTCAGCCTGGTTGCCGATAATGATCACGTCGGAATCATTCAGCACACCGTCTACACCGGCGCGCATCAACTTCGAGATGTGCGGTATCTCGCGCTCGATGTATTCCTTGTTCGCGCCGACGAGTCGCGCAAGCGAAACGTCGCGGTCGTAGATCGCAAGCTCAAAGCCTTTTCCAATCAGCGTCTCGATCAATGTGACCATCGGCGATTCACGAAGATCGTCGGTGCCCGCTTTGAAACTGAATCCGAGCACGCCCACTCGTTTGTATCCTGTCGCAACCACCATATCGACAGCACGCTGGATCTGTAACCGGTTGCTCGGCAGGATCGACGAAAGCACTGGGACTTCGACGTCGAGCTCTTTTGCTTTGTAGTTGATCGCACGCAGATCTTTCGGCAGACATGAACCGCCAAACGCAAACCCCGGCTTCAGGTAGTACGGCGACAGGTTCAGCTTCGTGTCCTGGCAGAAGACGTGCATCACTTCATGACTGTCTATCTCCAGCGCCTTGCAGATGTTTCCGATCTCGTTCGCGAAGCTGACCTTGAGCGCGTGGAAGCAGTTGCAAACGTACTTGACCATCTCCGCGGTCTTCAGCGACGTGGTGTACACAGGCGCTTTGATGTTCACGTAAAGACTGCGCACGGCGGCCACCGTCTCTTCGTCATCCGCGCCGATGAGCGTAAACGGCGGCGAGTAAAAGTCCTTCAACGAAGACCCCTCACGCAGGAACTCCGGATTGATGCAGATACCAAAATCCTGCACCGCTTTCATTCCGGACGTCTCTTCCAGCGCAGGCACGACTGTATTCTGAACGGTCCCCGGCAGCATGGTGCTGCGAATGACTACGACGTGACGTTGGTTCTTCGTCTTCATCGCGGCGCCAATCTCGCGGCACACCTGTTCGACGTGACGCAGGTGGAGACTGCCGTTTTGATTACTCGGCGTGCCCACGCAAACCAGCGACAGATCCGATTCACGAATCGCGTGTTCGGAGTCCGTTGTCGCCGACAGACGGCCTGCCTTCACGACCTTCGCGATCAACTCGCTGATGCCTTCTTCAACGATCGGGCTTTTACCGTCGTTGATGATCTCAACTTTGGTCGGGTTCACGTCGACGCCGATCACTTCATTGCCTTCATCGGCAAAGCACGCTGCCGAAACACAACCGACGTAACCCAAACCAAAGACGCTCAGTTTCACGTTTGTAATCGTTCTCCGTTCTCGATCGTCATGTTGCCGCAGAGTCGCTCGACATTTTTGCTACAGAGTCGCTCGACATTTTTGC
>CBFGMX010000218.1:0-7607 GCA_965649955.1 uncultured bacterium | reverse complement strand
GCCTTACCAACCGATCCCGACCACGTCTACAACAAACATCCGGAATGGCTGGCGGTACCCAGGGCGGTTGCTCGGGAGCTTTACCAGATGTCGCCCACCGATGCTGCCTACCGGCAGAAGATCGTCGAATGGTCTAAGGTCAATCGTGCCGAACTCGAGGGCATCTACACGGGGCCCGCTAATCCCAAGGTGCGTGAGCACATCTACAAAATTTGGATGGATGTTCTAAGAAACTATCCGGTCGATGGTTTGCACTTCGACTACGTTCGTTTCGCCAGTCCCGATTTTGACTACAGCCGCACCTCACTCGCTCAATTTGAAAAGTGGCTGAAACCGCAGCTCACGAAGGACGAGCGACGGCAACTGAAAACGTTGCTGAAGCAGGATCCCCTCGCCGCCACTGAGAAGTTCTCGGCGAAGTTTGCCGATTTTCAACGCGCGCAGATGACGGCGCTCGTTGAACGTATCTATCGCGCAGTCAAGAAGCGACGGCCTGAAGTGTTGGTCTCAGCCGCAGTGTTTGCGAACGACGAAAACGCCTACACGCGTCGCTTTCAGGATTGGCGTCGCTGGTTGCAGATGGGAATTCTCGACGTCGCGTGTCCAATGGCTTACAGCACCGACACTGCTGTCTTTCAAAAACAGATTGAGATTGCGGCGACGACGGCACACTCGGCAAAACGCAGCGTGTGGGCTGGAATTGGCGCGTACAGAATCCCTTCTGATTCGGCGGTCGAAAAGATCAACGTAGCGCGATCGTTGAAGGCCGAAGGCTTTATTTTGTTCTCGTACGACTTTACCGCGCGACCGGGCGAGTTGAATCCGGACGGCGCATACCTTGAGCGTATCCGGCGCGCTGCGTTTTGATCGTCGCGGAGTCGGCCGAACTGATTGATATGTATGCAGGTTGCGCCTGAATAAACGGGTATGTAGAATAGTCGCACTCGTTTACGAGCACGGCTTCTTCTTACCAACTACAATTGCGTTGCCTAAACACCGTACTAAAACCAAGGTGTATTGCGGTTCTCCCGGTTGGCTTGTCCGATTGGTGGGCACCCGTCCACTCCAACAATCATGAAGAGGATAATCCCCATGAAACGTTTGACCCAATTAAAGACTGTTGCACTCGTGATGCTGCTCACTTTGGCCTTCAGCGGCGTCGCCTCCTCCCAGGAGATCACTGGTAATCTATCTGGCACGGTTAAAGACACGACAGGCGCCGTAGTGAAAGGCGCTACCGTCACCATCACCGACGTTGAGAAGCAGGTGGTGGTTCGGACGGTTACAACCGGCGACGAGGGGGAGTGGTCCGCGCAGAATCTTCCCGCTGGGCTTTATACAGTTGAGGTCGAAGCGACCGGTTTCAAGAAGGCCGTTCAAAGCAACATCAAATTGGACGTAGGACAGCGGCGCGCCGTCGAAACCGCGCTCGAGGCCGGCAGCATTTCCGAGACGGTGATGGTCGCTACGGATCCGGTCGCGGTTGAACTGGCGACGGCGACCGCTTCGAGTTTGGTGAGTGGCGACCAGGTCCGCGAGCTTTCGCTGAATAATCGCAACTGGGTGCAACTCGTTGCGCTGTCACCGGGTGTTTCAAACGACCTGGCTGATCAGGTGTACGTCGGCACAACCAATCCCGAGGGTCAAGCCAATACCATCAACATTTCGGTCAACGGCGCGCGAAGCAGTCAGAACACCTTTACTGTTGACGGCGCCGACATCACCGATCGCGGGTCAAACATCACGATTCAGGCGTATCCAAGCGTCGACTCTATCGGCGAGTTTCGAGTTCTCCGCAGCCTCTTCCCGGCTGAATCAGGACGCAGCGGTGGCGGCCAGGTCAACGTGGTCACTCGCTCGGGAACGAACGAGTTTCACGGCAGCATTTTTGAATTTCTTCGTAATGAGAAATTCAACGCTAATAACTTTCTTCTGAATGCGACCAGGAACCCGCCGTTTGGCAGAGAAGACAATGGCAAAGCTAAGCGGCCTCCGTTCCGTTACAACAACTGGGGCTGGACCATCGGCGGACCTGTGTACTTTCCACGGTTCGGCGAGGGACCATCGGACGAAATGATCGCCAAAGTGCCCCGAACGTTCTTCTTCTTCTCTCAGGAGTTCCGGCGTGACCGGCGCTTTACATCAGCGTCCACGGTGACGGTGCCTGACGCCAATTTGCGCCGTGGAGTTTTCCCGATCCCCGTTTGTATCAATCGTCCGGCACTTGGTGAAACCAGTTGCACCGGTCAATTCATTCTGCCGGCGGGTACGCCGATACCCAGTAACCTCCTGAGTCCGGCAGCCCAGGCGTATGTAAACGGTATTTACAACAGACTACCGTTACCGAACGCCGCCACGGCGGCTGCTCCGTTCAATCTCGCTGTCTCGTTGGCGAACCGTGCCGACTTCGATCAGACCATCATCAAGATCGATCACACGGTTAGCGACAACTTGTCGTTCTACTATCGCTTCCAGAAAGACAGTATTCCAACCCTCGATGCCAACTCGCTTTTCTCGAGTGGTGGTGGCCTTCCGAATGTTTCGACCACCTCCACAAACTCACCAGGCAAGACACACACGGCGAACATGACCTATGTTTTGAATCCCCGGACAGTGATCGAAGGCCGCTATACGTTCGGCTACGGCGCGATCCTGAGCGAGAACGTCGGCTTGCTGGCGCTCCAGAATACGTCGATTCCAATCAGTCTGCCGTTTGAGAATACGAGGGATCGAAACCCGTCCGTTACCGGTAATGGATTCACCGGGCTCACCAGTTTTGGCCCTTACGACAACTTCTCGTGGAAACAGAACTTCGCCGGCACGCTTACTTCGATTATGGGCAGCCATACGTTCAAGTATGGCGCTGCTTACTCGCTCTATCGTAAGAATGAGAATGCTCTGGCCGGCAATAACGAAGGACTCTTCAGCGCGTTTAGCAATACGCAGCCGACCGGCGTTTCCACCAGCACGCTCAACCAGAACATTCAACGTTGGGCCAACTTCCTGGTGGGCAACGCGCAGACTTTTGCACAAGCGCACTTCGACTACACGGCCGACCTCCGTCAAAAAGCTTTCGAAGCCTTTGCTCAGGATGAATGGAAGGCGCGCCCGAATTTGACGCTTTATCTGGGTGTGCGCTATTCCTACTTTCCCGGGCCGTATGACAAGAACGGCCGTCTAACGACCTTCGTGCCGGAGCTTTACGACCCGGCTCAGGCGCCGCTAGTGACCGGCGCTGGAAACCGCGTCGCCGGCACGGGCAACTGGTGCAACGGCATCATCGTCAACGAGCAGAACTTCACGACCGGTCCCGCGCAGTTTAATTGTCGCCCGACGGTGTCGCCGTTCGGCAAATACGTTATCGATTCACCGAAGCACGACTTCGCACCGCGCATTGGCATCGCGTGGGATCCGTTTGGCAACGGTCGAACTTCGATCCGCACGGGTTACGGCATCTATCACGAGCAGGTGTTGGTTGGTACCTACCTTCAGAACATCGGCCTGAACCCGCCCTTCCAGGAAACAGCGACGGCTACGAACACCAGGCTCGATAACCCGGGTGGCGGCATTCCGACGAACCTCACGGTGCAATCGCTGCGCGCCGTCCAATCTGATTGGCACACACCCTACATGCAGCACTGGTCGCTCGACGTTCAGCACCAGGTGGGCAGTAACACGGTCTTCACCATCGGCTACTACGGTTCGAAGGGGACACACCTGATCGGGCTTACGGAGCTGAACGAAGTGCCACCGGGCCGCGCCCTGAATTCGCTGTGCGCTCCCGGCAACACTTTCATTGGCCAGAATCCGGCGCCCACGTTGGTAGCGTGTCAACCTGCCGGCTATGCGTTCCGTAACACAAGCGCTGCAACGGGCAATCCCAACGTGGTCGGTTCCACGCTGTTTTCCGATCTGCTGATCCTCGATCAACTGCGGCCCTTCAAGGGATTCAGATCCATCGCGATGGTCCAGCCGCGTTACAACTCAAACTACCACGCTCTTCAGTTCTCGGCTCGTCAGCGCTTGACCGGATCGTCACTCATCGATGTGGCGTACACCTGGTCCAAGAACCTGACGGACAGTCCGAACGACCGCACTACGTCTCCCCAGAACAGTTATGACATTCGTAGTGAGTACCAGCGGGCCACTCTGGATCGGCGGCACATATTCACTCTGAACTATGTTTATGAGTTGCCGTTCTTCCGTACGCAGCAAGGCTTCACAGGCAGAGTGTTAGGTGGATGGCAAGCCTCGGGCATTGTCACCGTCAACACCGGGTTGCCTTTCTCTGTAACGACGTCAAACCTCGACCTGGCCGGTCTTGGTTTAATTAACGCTAATCCTGCGGCTCGTCCGAATCTCCTTTGCGATCCGAACGAAAATGCGCCGCACGATGTGCAATGGGTCACGAACCAGTGCTTCCAGTTGAATCCAACCAACACCGCGGTCGGTTTAACTAATGCACCGGGAACCACACCGAGAGGCGTGATTGATGGACCGCCGACGCAGCGCGTCGATCTTTCGATGATGAAGAACCTTCGTTTTACCGAAAGGTTTTCTGCTCAGATTCGTGCTGAGGCGTTCAATATCTTCAATCACACGAACTTCCGGAACATCTCGACCAACATTACGGCGACTAACTTTGGTGCGGTCACCACCGTGCGGGATCCGCGAACGATGCAATTTGGATTGAAACTCATGTTCTAAGTTTCAGTTTTGCAGAAGCTCAAAGAGATGCCCGCATTGTTCAAGGTTGCAATGCGGGCATTCTCGCGAGTTGGTTGTTGCTTTTAATCAAGTCATGGACTCCCCTGAACGCTTGATATTAAAAAACGCATCGGTGGTCACGGCCGACCATTTGATTGAACATGGCACAGTCGTAATCGATTCCGGAGTGATTGCGTCGGTTGCAGAACGCGGATCGGCAACTCAGGAAACTGCGCTCGATCTGTTCGGACTGTTTCTGCTGCCGGGGTTCATCGACGTACACATTCACGGTGCCGTTGGCGTCGATACGATGAATGCGAGCGCGGCGCAACTCAGCGGGCTTGCCGAGTTTCTCGCCACGCAGGGTGTGACCGGTTGGTTGCCGACTTTCGTGCCGGCGTCAGATGAGAACTATGCGAGCGCCGTGGCTGCAATTGCGACGGCTGCGCAGGACTCCAAAGGCGCTCGCGTGCTTGGGGTTCACTACGAGGGACCGTTCGTCAATTCGGCACAGTGCGGGGCGTTGCACACCGAGTATTTTAAAACGTACGCGCGTCCGAGTGATGTGGACAGTCTGCCGCTGCCGAACTTCGCCAATTCAGTAAAGATGATCACGCTGGCCCCGGAAGTCGATGGCGGTATCGAACTTGTGCGGGAGTTGCGTTCGCGCGGCTGGGTGATTTCGATTGGGCACACGCGGGCGCCGCTCGATGTTCTTGACGCTGCTCTGGCTGCAGGCGCGCGGCACATGACGCACTTCATGAACGCGATGGCGCCGCTGCATCATCGGGATCCTGGCCCAATCGCGTGGGGACTCTCGCACGACGAAGTCACCTTCGACGTGATTGCCGACGGCATACATCTCGACCCGTTCATGCTGCAATTGCTGTTGAAAGTGAAAAGCGAGCGCGGGATCAGCCTCATCAGCGACGCCATCGCTGCGGCGGGCCGAGGTGATGGTGATTATCAGATTTGGGGTGAGACCATCAGCGTAAAAGACGGTCGCACAAGTAACGCCGCCGGCAGCATCGCCGGCTCAGTCATAACCATGCTCGACGCTGTGCGGCTGATGCGATCGCTGGATGTTTCCTGGGTTCAGTTAGCGCAAATGGCGGCTTCGAATCCGGCCCACTTGTTGGGGTTGGACCATGAGTGCGGCTCAATTGAAGTCGGAAAACAGGCGGATCTCGTTGCGCTGGATGAAAACGGGAACGTCAAACTAACGCTGATCCGCGGCAACGTGGCGTTTAGAGCGTGACATCCACTTTCGAATACCGTAACCGCCGATTATCACCAGCGCAAAGCCGAGGAGCACATGGACCACGTCGTCCGCGAAGGTCCAGTGGAAATACTCGATCGGCGTCAACCCCACAGCACTCGCCAGCACCTGATACAGGTCGATAAGCCCGAAACCAAAGTTGAACGAACTCGCCAAGAGATCGTTCCTGGCCGAGATCAGGACGAGTCCGAACACGCCGAAGATCAGGTGGAACATGTTGTAGGGCGCGGCCCCGCTCATCAGATTGTACTGCTCGGGGATCAAGAAGCCCGCTATGCCGGTCAGCACCAACAGCGGCGCGAGGACCATCAGCGTGTTTTGGTTAAGCGTTCTGTTTTCCATGGTCGTAAAACCCGGCGCGAACGTACGACTCGTCGACGAGTTCGATGGGATGGCAAACTTGCACGCCCATCCTGCCTAATTTAGCACCGGCGCCGATTTGCATCTGGCAACCGGCGTTGCCGGTGACCACGATACTAGCTTCCGACGCCTCGACCGCGTGCAGTTTATCTTTCAGGACCTGGCTTGACAGTTCGGGCTGGACCAGGTTGTAAATGCCGGCCGCGCCACAACAGCGCTCGGCCCCGTCGAGCTCGCCGAAGTTTAGACCACGAATGCTGCGCACCATCTTGAGCGACGTGTCGCCGGCTTTCTGCCCGTAAAGCAGGTGGCACGATAAGTCGCACGCGACGTATTCGTCGCTGTCCAGGGGCGATTCGCCTGCGCGCATCTCTCGCGTTGCGAGTTGCTGGCTCACGTCGCGCACGCGCGCGGTGAACTGCCGCGCCTGTTCGGCGAAGCGCTCGTCATTTGCGAGCAGGTGTCCGTAGCTCGTCAACATTGCGCCGCATCCGCCGGCGTTAGTAATGATCGGCGCTTTCGATTCATCAAAGGCGGCCAGGTTCTTTCGGGCCAGCTCACGTGCTCCTTCCAGATCACCCGCGTGCGCGTGCAGTGCGCCGCAGCAGACCTGGTCCTCGGGTGCGACGACGTTGTAGCCGTTGGCCTGCAAGACGCGCCTCGTTGCACGGTTGACCCGAGCAAAAAGGCCTTCGCCGACGCAGCCTTTGAATAAAAGTACGGTCTCGTCGCTTGGATTGGATTTGATCTCTGTTTTTGTTCGTCTTTGAAAGATCGGACGCGAGCTTTCAAGCAACGCCATCGCGAACTCAGCCCGCGGCGAGATCAAACGCGCCATGCCCGATTTCAACATGATCCGCGCCAGTCCGAGGTTGCGAAACAGCCGGGTCGCACCGAAGAACAACCGCAAACGCGCCGGCGACAGCCACACGTTCCGCAACGCAAACCGCAACAACTTGCTGGTCCAATCTGTCTTTGGCTGCGCATTCAGCAACTCTTCGCGGCTCGCCTCGAGCAACTGACCATACGCGACGCCCGCCGGACACGCCTGTTCGCAGGCCCGACATCCGAGGCAACGATCGATATGCGTTCCGAATGCGCTCGACGTGTTCTCAAGCCGACCTTCCGCCACTGCACGCATGAGGTAAATCCGGCCGCGCGGTCCATCATTCTCGTTACCCGTGGCCACATACGTGGGACAGGCCTCGAGACACAACCCGCAATGAATACACGCGAGCAGCTTCTGCTCTTCAGCGGCGAG
>CBFGMX010000217.1:0-8013 GCA_965649955.1 uncultured bacterium | reverse complement strand
CCTAGTCGGCAGTTACGGCGGGCAGCGGCACGCGACGGAATCCGTCAATTCGTTTCAACCAATACTCATTGAATGGCGAGTAGATAACTCCCTGGCGGCGTGAGGCATGATAGAAACCATGCTCGTCGGCAACAACGCCGACGTGTGTGAGGCCGCTGAAGAACACCAACGTTCCAAACTTGAACTCCTCGTCAGGAGCAGCGGGTGAAAAACGGGCAAACAACGTGCGAGCACTGCCGCGCTCGAAGTTGATTCCGGTCGCGTGGAAGATACTCCACACGAAACCCGAGCAATCGAACCTGTCTGGTCCTTCCGCGCCCCAGCGATATCGCGCGCCGAGCCGCTCGTCGATGGCTGCTAAAAGTGCTGGTTGGAAGTTAAGGAAACTGGCGCTGGATGGACCGAGCGCGGGTGTCAGATCGATGGTTGGCTTGGGCTTCACTTCCCAGCTTGGTTTTGGCGCGTCCACAAGTGCAAAGTCATCAGGTGAACAGGAAATCTCCTGACTGTCGGCACCCGCCGCCGCTACACGCGGGCGCGTTTGCGCAACCGCTGAAGTGAACCAAAGACTGAGGGCCAAACATGCGACCAGAGCACGAGCAAACGGTTTTCGAAGCACCATAAACGGGGAACTACCTTCTCCTTAAGATTCCTACTTTTTGTTTCTTGTGTGAGGAGGGCACCGCTAAAAGACCTCGGCATCTTAGCGGCGGGAGCAAGGTGGTTCAAGGAGCAATGTGACTGTTTCGTGACCAAACGGCACTCGCCAACTGTTCGCGAACTGAAAGTATTCACGAAATGTTTGCGAAGGCGGTCAATCTGAAACGATTGTCGCCGCTGGGCGTCAAGCGCGTTGTAATTGGCGAGACAGGACCAGCGCAAAAAGCAAAGTAAGAGCCAGCGTCATGGGGCACAGAAACTCCTGACTATAAAGACTTCGATTAGTTGTATGGTCTATTTAGAGTCGCAATGAGGATCGAATTCCGGGTTTTACGCTGATCGCCCCGCGTAATTCAAACCCACGGTGAGGATTTTTTGAAGTAACTGATCGTAAGGCACGCCGCTGTACTCGGCGGAATCCGCGAAGTCTTCGTGATGGGCTATCTGCGGATTCGGATTGGCTTCGAGTAAGTAAAACTGCCCTTCCTCGGTCATTCGATAGTCCAGCCGCGCATATCCACTCAAGAACAAATAACGATAGATGCGCTTCGATAAACGCTCGAGAGTCTTCACTTGCTCGGGCGTAAGATCCGCGGCACGCGTCTTCACACCAACACGTTCCTGGTACGTCGGATCCCACTTCACTTTCAATGTCGCAATATTTTCAGCGCCTTCGGGAAGCTTCTCCATCACCAGCTCCCACGGCGCGTACGTCTGTATGTTCTGATTGCCGATGACGCCAACGTAGATCTCGCGTCCCTTGATGTACTGTTCCGCAATCGCAGCAGTCTTGTTCTGCCGGTGAATAAAATCGACACGCTGCGCCAGCTTCTCGTCGTCATACACGATCGACGCCTGCGCGATCCCAACCGATCCTTCTTCGCTGATCGACTTCACCAGCAACGGAAACTTCAAACGTTTCGGACGCCGCACTTTTCGATTGATCGGAAAAACGGCGAAGTTTGGAACCAGCAGGCGATGATACGAGAGAATCATCTTCGTCAGCGCCTTGTCGTGCGCCAACGTCATCCCGCGCGGATTACATCCCGTGTAAGCCTGCTTCATCAACTCGAGATAACTGACGACGTGCTGATCGTAGAGCGGGTAACCGTGAAACTCTTCCAGCAGGTTGAACGCGATGTGCGGCTTGTGTTCCATCAGCGCGTCGCCGATGACGTTGAGCTGGTTGTAGAGACCGATGGGATAGACCTCGTGGCCCATTTTCTTCAACGTCGAAACGACGTCAAATTCCGTTTTGATCTCCAGCTTTTCCTTGTCGGAGAGACCGTTCAACGAATCGGGAGGGACGAGATCTTCGTGAACGAGAACGATGATGCGCAGTTTCTTCCGCGGCTCAAATGTCATACGGCTATGCGATGATAACCCGAATGGAGCACGTTCATTACTTGCACAGTCAGCACTATCATGACACGACGACGCGTTTCTCGAAAAGGTGTATCTACGCGTAATTTCAAATCTTTGCAACGATCGATCATGTTTTGCAGGACGTGATCGATGGTGTATTGATGCACACCGGTGCCTTCGGCGACGATCTGTCGCACCTCACGACGCACACGCCGGATGAAGCTCGCGGCACTTTCACGGTTCTTGTGGCGCGGGTCGTCAGAGAAGATCCGATGCAGATCGCGATCGTAAACAGCGGGCCAATTGAAGTCGTAACGTTCGCGCTTGCGGCGGTAGTGTTCGCGTAGCGTGATCTTCAAGGCTGACAGCGGTTCGACTTTCGTGCGCGTACGGTTTCTTGGTTTCGCCCCCGCGAGATCGCTCATCAGCTCGTCGATGTACTCCAGTTTCCTGAGCGCGGGCCAGCCGCGATAACGTCGCCGCCATTGTGAACGAGGACTTAGCCACACGGCGAACGTCTCGGCGAAGTCTTCCGCCGGGTGCGCCTGCGCGTACCACGCGGGCAGATGCAGGACGTATTTCCGGCTCTTGGGTTTTGGTTTGTAAAAATCCGGGTACGGCTGCGCGAATGACCCAAACAGCTCGCGATGTTGCCGTTTGAAGTGGAGTCGAAAAGCGGTGTCCAGCGCGTGCCCCGCCTCGTGCCGCAGGATTCGCATGCACTCCGTGTCGCTGCCGCCCTCGACTTCCAGCATTTGCTTGCGTTCCAGCTTCACCAGACGGGGGTGCGCCAGGTAGAAAGGGATCGCGATTCCCGGCACGCCGTCGGGCGAAAACCACTCCTCAGACAGCCAAACATGCGGTTTAAAGCGGATGCCGCGCGTGTTGAGTTCGCTATAGAGCCGCTTGATGTGGAGTTCGAGGAACGACCCCTTGATTTTGATTGGCAGGTCGCAGATACGCAGGTCCAGCAATTGTTCGTCGCTGAGACGGTTCCAGGGGAATCGGTAGCTCACGCGGGCTCATTCTATCCATGTTATTTGCGGTTTGTCATGAGCCCTTTCGGACTTGGGTTTCGCGTATTAAAGTGAGGACACATGATAAAAACAAATACTTCCCGAACAGTGCTGGCAATCGCCTGTCTAATCACAATTACAGGAATTGCCAGCGCCGATACCAAGGTCAAGTCGCGCCAGACCAGCGGCGGCCAGACTTACGAAAACACCAGCTACATCAAAGGTAAACGACAACGCAGCGAAACAAACAACGGGCAGATGATCGTCCTGCAGCAGTGCGATCTGCGGCGGAACGTCCAGATCATGCCCCAGGCACAGGCCTACGTCATCCAGCCGTACGACACCGCCAACACGAGTTCGACTTCCAGCGGGCGCCCTGACTCGCAGTCTTCTGCGACGACCAAAGGCGGCGTCGTCACTTCGACAGTCACGACGAAAGACACGGGCGAGCGGAAGCAGATGTTTGGCTATACCGCGCGTCACATCATCACGACGATGGAAATGGAGTCGAGCCCCGAAGCCTGTTCGCAGGTGAAGAGCAAGATGCAGATTGACGGTTGGTACATCGATGCCGAGTTTGCACTCGAGTGCGACAGCGGCGTCGCTTATCGCCCTTACACACCGCCGCAGAGTGGTGGTTGTCAGGATCGCTACGTGACGAAGCAGGCGGGTGCGGCGAAGAAGGGCTATCCGGTATGGGAAAAGACGACGATGTTCGATCCGAGTGGCGCGGAGAGCTTCTCGACAATCAATGAAGTCGTAGAGTTTTCACATGCGACGCTGGATGCGAGCTTGTTTGACGTGCCGGCGGGTTATCGTCAGGTGAGCGACTTCGCGAGCGCGTTCAGTTCAACAAGCACGAGCACAACCTCGAACGCAGACGAAAACAAATCCGCGTCTCCTGCGACTGAAACCAAATCGGATCCAAAACCTCAATCAGAACCCAAGCCCAAATCGGATCCCGTCAAGAAGATCAATCGTGCCTTAAGATGGCCATAACAAATATCAGTTGCCCGGATGAACGCCCGTCTTCAGAAATGAAGACGGGCATTGTTTTTCTACGGGACACTGATCGCACAACGGATTGCGCGCCTTGCAGATCTTCCGCCCGTGCGCGATCAGGAGATGCGAGAAGATCACCCAGTCTTTCTTCGGAACGACCTGCACGAGGTCCTGTTCGATCTTCTCCGCCGTCTTCGCCTGCGTAAAATCGAGCCGGTGCGAAAGGCGTGTGACGTGAGTGTCCACGACCACCCCTGACTTGACCTCGAATGCATTGCCAAGCACTACGTTCGCCGTCTTGCGCGCAACGCCCGGCAACTCCAGCAATTCTTCCATCGTGCGCGGAACAGTGCCGCCGTACTGCTCCGTCAACACTTTCGACGTACCTTGAATCGATTTCGTCTTGTTGCGAAAGAAGCCGGTCGACTGGATGTCTTTCTCGAGCTCTCGCGGCGAGACTTTCAAATAGTCTTCCGGCTTCTTGTATTTGCGAAACAGGTCCGCGGTCACCAGGTTCACTCGCTCGTCCGTGCATTGCGCCGACAGGATCGTCGCCACTAAAAGCTCAAACGGGTTCGAGTGATTCAGCGAACACTTCGCGTCGGGATACGCGCGCTTCAGTCGCCGAATGACGTCGCGCACGCGCGGTTTCAGTTCCTCTACACTCTCGCCTTTGCCCATCTTATTGTTTTTGTGCCTCTTGTACTTCTTGTGCCTCTTTGTGGCTACCCTGTTCTCTTCAGTTTTCCGGTGCGCTTGGCCCACGCTTCGACACGCACAAACGTCATCAGACCGAGCGGCAAAAGTATCGCGCCCATGACCGCGAGGATCAGCAACTCGTGCGAGACAGCCGACAACGGCGCACCTGCGAGAAGCTCCGGAGTTGAAGCACTGTTTCCCACTCCGAATAACTTCCGGCAAGCAGAAAGCGTGTAGGTTGCCGGCGAAATCGCCGAGAGCGGCTGCATCCAGCCTGGCAGGACGTCGATGGGATAATAAACGCCGGAAACCAGTAGAAGCGAGCCCTGAAAGATGTGGGTCGCCTCTGCGCCGCGTTCCGCGCTCATAACCGGAAACACAGCGGCGAACAGACCGAGTCCGACGAACGCGAGCGTGCTCACAAACAACACTACCAACACGCCCGGCAGGTTCGCGCCGCGCAGGTTCAGGTCCGTGAAGGCCATCAGACCAAACAGCACGATAACGCTCGTGACGATGCTGTTTAGCAACGAGAACAGGCTAACGCCCAACAGATGCACGCTGCGCGGCACTGGCGCCATGAACGTGTATTCCAGCGTCCCTTCCCAGCGCTCGTACGCGATCGACATCGAGATCTCCTGGTAGAGCCACGAGAGGTAGTTCCACAACAACGCTCCGACTACGAGCGTCAACGTCATCTGGTAGTCATTCGCCGCCACGCCAATCAGCGCCACCGTCGCCGACGTTACCAGCGCGTAGAAGTTGAACACGACCACCCAGCCGATGTACCGCCTGGTGATGTGATAACCCCGAAATAGAAAGGCCCACGTTTGGCGCAGTGCTGTTTCCATGACTAATCCTTTCAATCCGTGTTTTTCTAATCGCCCACGGCGGCGAGTTCTTCATCTTCGACGAGGTCTTCGCCGGTTAAAGCAATGAAGGCGTCGTCGAGCGTTGAGGCGCCGGCGCGTCGCATTAAGTCGCGGGCCGTGCCTTCGGCGACGAGTTTGCCGTGCGCGAGGAAACCGATACGCGCACAGAGACGCTCAGCTTCGGCCATGTCGTGCGTCGTCAGCAGAATCGTCGTGCCTTCACGCTCGCGCTGCCGTTCAAGAAACGCCTGCACGTCACGACGACTCTTCGGATCGAGTCCTGTCGTCGGTTCGTCGAGCAGCAACAGCGGCGGATTGATCATCAAGGCTCGTGCGATACTGATCTTCTGCTGCATGCCGCGGCTCATCTCCTCGAGCGGCGTCGAAAACTTCGCGTTCTCCATTCCCAACTCCTCGAGGATCTCCATGACACGAATCTCCGCCTCACGCGCCTTCTGCCCGTAAAGCAGCGCTGTGTACAGCAGGTTTTCCCGCGCCGAGAGCTTCTTGTAGAAGGCAGCGTCAACACTGACGCGGCCGATTATTCGACGCACCTCGTCCTGTTGCTCCGGCAAGCTGTAGCCGAGCAGGTTGACCTCGCCGCTGTCCGCAATCAACAGAGTCGAAAGGATGCGAATCAGACTCGATTTGCCTGAGCCGTTTGGACCAAGCAGTCCATACGTCTCCCCTTCCGCAACGGTGAACGAGACATTGTCGACAGCCCAAAGCTCGGACGTCTTACGAAATCCGGTCCGTTTGCGGAAACTCTTGCGCAGATTGCGCACCTGAATAGCTGGTTGCTGCATGATCACCTCACGAGTGATCGCCCGGAAAAAGACGACCACGGAAAAACGAAACGATTGATTTGTAGTTGTTGGAAAAAGTAGAGGTGGTTAGTCGCCCGGCAGCGCTCGAACACACTTCGAGCGGAATGACCTAAGACTCGCGGGCAAACACGGCCACAGAGTTAATGCCGCGACCTAACCATGAGGAACAGAAGAATTTTCATCTAGTCACCTGCTGTGCAGCCTAGCGGAAGGTTTTGGTTTTTGCAAGAAAGAAATCATTTGTCATTGGTCATTTGACACTTCTCATTTGTCATTTGTGGATGCGTAGAGCACACGGAACTGTTTGGTTTTTACGAAATAACAAATGAAAAATGTCAAATGACGAATGACAAATGACTACCTTCGCCCGTGTGCGATCTTGATCGCTTCGGGTAATGAACGCAGGCGCAGCATCGCCAACACACCCAGAAACGGACCCGGCGCGAGGATCATGAATGCATAGCGCCAGTCCGCCACTTTCGGGATCAACTCAATCGAGATCGTGGTGAGCAGGAATCCGATGCACATTTGAATCGTCAGCGCGGTGCCGATGTACTGCGGGTCGCCGAGTTCTGTCACACAGGAGGAAAACTGCGCCGAGTCGGCGACGACTGTCGCCCCCCAGATCGTTGCAACAAGCAACAACAGCACCGGGTTTCCGCCATAGAGAAGCCCGATCACCAAACAACACGTGCCGCTGATCGCCATGGCCCACGACGTCACTGCCGTCCGCCCTACACGATCGGCCACCAATCCCGCTACGACGCAGCCGGCCGCGCCCGAACCGATGACGAGAAACGACCCCAACTCCGCGAGCTGCGGATCGCCGCCCTGAATCGCGATGCTTGAGCGGATCATGACCGGTATCCATATCCACATGCCGTACAGTTCCCACATGTGACCGAAGTAACCGAAACTCGCCAGCCTGACGCCGCGATTACCAAACACCCGGACCACTTGCGTGATGTCGAATCGTGCCGGCGGCAACGCGTGTGGACCATCAGACACGAACAGCAACACGATGAGCCCGCCGATCACCGACAGCAGCGAAACGAATAGCACGTTCGTGCGCCAGTTTCCGCTGCCGAGTGCGTTCACCAGATACGGCGTCGCCTTTCCCATGGTTAACGCGCCTACCAGCACGCCGAGCGCCATGCCACGGCGTTCGCGAAACCACGTAGCCATGATTTTCATTCCGGGCGGATACACGCCGGCCAGGCAGACGCCGGTTAAGAACCGCATCGCGATCGCGGTCGATGCGTCGTGAACGTACAAGCCGAAGAACGCGTTTGCCGCGGCGCCGAGAAACGCTGAGACAGCGAAGAGATGGCGAGTGCTGATGATGTCGGGAAGATTGAGGGTTGCGCTAAGCAGCGTGCCGGCGACGAAGCCGAGTTGGACGGCGATCGCGATCCAACTGACCTCTGCATCCGAGAGGTTCCATTCGCGATCGAGGGCGGGAACGACGGCGGAGCCGCTGAACCAAAGGGCCATGCCCAGCAGCTCTGCTGCCGCGAGTAGTGATAGTGCGCGCCACCTTCCGGGGGTTTGGGCCACAGGTTCTTTTCACTG
>CBFGMX010000216.1:0-8014 GCA_965649955.1 uncultured bacterium | reverse complement strand
CCGCCCGTCACCGTCTTCCCTTTTAACGCGACGATCGGGTCTGTTGACGCCAACAGTTTCTTACGCAAATCGTCCACGGACATCCCCTGGTTTTCAGAAAGAATAAGCGCCGCGACTCCCGAAACGACCGGCGTCGCCATCGACGTTCCCGACTTTTCTTCGTAAGCATTACCCAACCACGTGCTAAGTATGTCGACACCCGGCGCGGCAACCGCAACACTCTTCACTCCGAAATTCGAGAACTTCGCCAACTGATCGTTTCGATCGAGCGCCGCGACGCTGACAACGTTCGGAACGTTATAGCTTGAGGGATAATGCGGCGAACGATCGTTGTTCACACTGGCATTGCCTGCCGCCGCAACGAACAGAATATCGTTCTCATAAGCCTTGCGGATCACGTCTTCGAGCGCGCGCGACTTCTGCGTCGAACCCCAGCTCGCGCTGATGATGCGCACGTTCACGCCGTCCTTCTTGCGCGCGATGACGTAATTGATTGCTTCGATCGCGTCCTTCGTCGTGCCGAATCCACCGGCGTTCATAAACTTCAGCGGCATGATGCGAACTTTCCAGTTCACACCAGCGATACCGATATTGTTCTCGCCTTCCGCGCCGATGATTCCGGCGCAATGCGTGCCGTGGCCGTTTTGGTCCATCGGATCTGAAGCGTTGTCAATCGCGTTGAACCCGCGCTCGTCGTCGATGGTACCGAGGTCATCATCCTGATACGCTTCCATGCTCGCCGGTCGCGTCCACATGTTCGGCTTCAGATCTTCGTGGTTGTAATCGACACCGCTGTCGAGCACGGCGACGACCAGGTCTTCGCTCCCGGTAGTGGTGGCCCAGGCGAGTGTGGCGCTAATGTCCGCGCCTTCCTTTCCGCCACGCTGACCAGAATTTGCGAGGGCCCATTGTTCGCCAAATTGCGGGTCGTGCGGAAGCACCGGCACGAGCGGGCTATCGAATGAGTCGGGAATTCGGATCTCGTAGTTCTCCTCGGCGTATTCAACTTCGGGAAGCGCGAGGTACTCCTGCACCGTCGTCGCAGCGTTCGCGTCATCCAAGTCATCAATCGCGGCCCATCCGGGTGCGTTCTCGATACGGTCTTCAATCCGATCGTTTAGTCGCTCACTAAGCGCTTCGATAGATTCGAGGCTCACACCGCTTTTGAATTTCACCAGCACTTCGGGGCGGCCGAAGCCACGTGTTTCCGCGATGGCAATCTCCTCGGCAGTCTGAGGGCGCTTTTTCTCCTCGGCGGGCACGATGCGCATCTGCGACTTCCATTGCTTACGCCAGCGGTTAAGTTGACCGGCGAAGGCCGCTACGAGAATGAGGACGATTGCGAGAGCAAGATGGATCAGGAAATTGTTGCGGTTCATGGTGGTACCTCAAAAACTCAAACGCGATAGTTCTTCCCTTTGTACTTGTAAAGGCGAAGCTGATTCTTATCGGCGCGATACTCGTAGTCGCGGCCGCCGGAGGAAAGGCGGATGCGCCAGCCCCGGGTGATCATCTGGCCGCTCATCTCGTCGTTTTCGCCGGCGCCCAGAGCCATGTCCGGAAAATCCGCGTCTTCTACGGACGATTCCCCGATTTTTGACGCATCGACGTTCAGGCGCCGCGCCAAATCCTTGCGAGCTTTATCGACTGCTTCTTCTTTAGTCATAAGCGCTTTTGCCGATTCAAACGACCCTCGCCCATGCTTTGTTCCCGAATGGCAGTGCCATTTTGAGCTACTTTAGATCGCCATACAAGTGCTGCAACAACACCGCGGCGGCGATGGCGGCGGTTTCAGCGCGCAGGACGCGTCCTCCGAGCGTCACGATCGGAACTCCGGCTTCTCGCGCCTGAGTCAATTCTTCGTCGGACCAACCGCCTTCCGAACCGACGATTGCAGTCACGGATTGCGATTCCAAATCGCTGTTCAGACTTTCGCCGCCGCGTTCGGAAAACATAATGCACGCATTCTCACTCAGCACTGATTCAAACGAAACTGGCGTATTTACTTCCGGCACGACCGATCGGCCACATTGCTTCGCCGCTTCAAGTGCGATGCGTTGCCAGCGCGTGACGCGCTTCGCAGCATCTGCGTCGTCGCGCAATTTGATGTCGGCGTAGCGTGTAACGAGTGGAATGAACCGGTTGACCCCGAGCTCGGTCCCTTTTTGCACGACGAGGTCAAACTTCTCACCTTTCAATAACGCCACCGCGAGTGTCAGTTGCAGTGGCGACTCGGGCTTCAACGGTTCGATCTCGTCTCGAATCTCGAGCTCCGCAAAATCACGTCGGGCCTGCGCAACAACCGCACGAAACTCCCGCCCCGATCCGTCAAACACCTGCACTTCATCACCGGGCTTCAACCGCAGCACCTCGCGCAGGTGACGCGCTTCATCGGAAGTCAACGTCACTAAACGCTTACCGAAGTTGAACGCGCTCGGCGGCGCGAAAAACCTGCGACGGGTCATTTTTTCTAGACTACGATCGCCACCCACTCTCCGTCTTGTCTGAGCTCGATTTCAGAGTCAGGCAACACGGCAAGGATCTGTTCAGTTTGTGTCTCCAGAATTCCTGACAGTATTAACTTCCCACAAGTAACACCGATCAACGAAGGCAGGATTTGCATTATCACGTCAGCAGTGAGATTGGCGCAGACGAGATCCGCTGAGGGTGTCGTGTCGTCGATCGATCCGACTCGAAACTCGATCTCAGTACTATTCGCCTTCGCGTTTTCACGTGCAATGTCGATCGCCTCAGCATCGGTGTCGCACGCCTCGATACGCGCATCGGGAAACATCTTCGCCGCGGCAATCGCGAGCACGCCCGTTCCGGTGCCGACGTCGAGAAAGCTGCCGCCAGTAAAGTGCTGATCGATCGCTTGCAGGCACAGACGCGTCGTTTCGTGCGTTCCGGTGCCGAAAGCCATGCCCGGTTCAATGCGAATGACGATGCGAGCCGGCGCATCGCTAATCCCGGTCCAGGGTGGCGCGATGACGAAACGTCCGACTTGAACAGGTTGCCAATTCTTCTTCCACTCCGCGAGCCAATCGCGATTCTCCACTTCACGGAGGTTCATGTCGCGAACTGACGACGACGGAAGATTGTAAATACGCAGCGCCTCTAGTAACACCGATCTCACAAATTCCCGGTTCGGTATGTCTGAGAAGTAACCGGAAACTCTAACTAACCCATCCGTCTGATCTGTGGTCACGGTTCCGAGCGCGCCTGCTTCCATCACTGCATACTCGACCGCTTCGCGTGCCGCAGGCTCGACATCGATCTCTAATTCATGCCAAACCATATTCATCAAGCAACCGCGCATCGTTGCGCCAATCCTCTTCAACCTTCACAAACAGTTCGAGGTGTACGCGATGGCCCAACAACGCTTCGATATCACGCCGCGCAGCGATGCCGATCTCTTTCAACCGGCTGGCGCCTTTGCCTATGACGATCTTCTTTTGCGAAAGTCTTTCGACGACGATCAGACAGTGGATGCGCGCAAAATCCTCGCGAACCTCCTCGAACCGTTCAGTGACGACAGCGGTAACATAAGGAATCTCATCGCCCGATGCGCGCAACACCTTCTCGCGCACGATCTCCGCCACCAGCACTCGCAACGACTGATCGGTTAATTCGTCTTCGCCAAAAATGGGTTCGCCTTCCGGTAAATGCCGCAGCACGCTTTCGACCAGAACATCGGTCATCTCGTCCTTCAGCGCGGAAATCGGAATGATTTCGCGCCAGTCGTACTGGTTGCGGTACCAGTCCATTAACGGCAGCAGTGCGGACTTGTCTTCGAGCTTGTCGATCTTGTTGAGCAGGAGGAGGGCCGGCTTTTCGGAACGTTTGATAAGGTCGAGAACGAAACGATCGCCGTTCCCCGTCGAAGCGGACGCGTCGCGAATCAGGGCGACGAGATCGACGCCGAGTAGTGCATCCTGGACCGCGGTCATCATGCGACGGTTCAGTTCGTAGCCCGGTTGGTGCACGCCGGGTGTGTCGACGAACACTACCTGGCCTTCAGGTTTAGTGATGATTCCCTGAATGCGAAACCGCGTGGTTTGTGGTTTATCGGAGACGGCGGCGATCTTCTGCCCGACGAGTCGATTCAGCAGAGTTGACTTACCAGCATTTGGGCGCCCGATTAAAGCGACGTAACCGCTATTCAACTTTTCTCCGCGAAAATCTGCACGAGATGGACCAATGTCTCGGTCGATTTTTCTAATCCACGTCTCGAATTGAACTCCAACTTGCCGTGGAAGTTCGAACCACCGGTGAACAGGTTCGGCGTCGGCAAGCCGCGGAAAGTCAGTCTCGCTCCGTCCGTACCGCCGCGAATCGGTTTCATAAACGGCTTCAGACCGGATCGACGCGCGGCTTCCATCGCGTTGTTAACGAGTTCGGGATGGTTCTTGAGCACTTCCTTCATGTTCTTGTAATTCTCTTTGACGTCGATCGTGATCTTCACCTGCGGAAACTTCGCAGCCGTCTGCGAAATCATGTCGCGCAGCATCTTCTCTTTCGCCTCGAGTCCGCTGAGATCGAAGTCGCGCAAAAGGATCTTCAGGCTCGATGTCTCAACGTCGATCACGCCCGCGTATGGATGAACAAACCCGACGCGCTTTTCGGTCGTCTCCGGAAGCATATCTTTTGGGAACCGGCTGACGTAGTCGGCGAGTGCGTACATCGCATTGACCATGATGTCTTTTGCAGTGCCCGGATGGGTGCTCTTGCCCTGAAACGTCACGGTTGCCGTGCGCGCGCTCCACGTTTCATCGCTGATTTCTCCGAGTTCGCCACCGTCAACCGTGTAGGCGACCTTCGCGCCAAAGGCCTCGACGTCAAACTTCTCGATGCCTGTTCCGACTTCTTCATCGGGCGTGAAAGCGATCGCGATGTTACCGTGCTTGAGTTGCGGATTCTGACGCAACGTGTCGATCATCGTCATGACTTCTGCGATGCCGGCTTTGTCGTCAGAGCCGAGTAGCGTGGTCCCGTCCGCGGTGATGATGTCGTCGCCGATCAACTGTTTGAGTTCGGGATTTTTCTCGGGCGTGATCACCTGCGTTGCATCCTTTGGCAAAACGATGTTTCCGCCCTGGTAATTCTTGTGAATGATCGCGTTTACGTTCTCGCCAGAGACGGCCGGCGACGTGTCCATGTGCGCGATGAACCCTACGACCGGAACTTTGGAATTGTCAGGCAGGTTTCCCGGCACCATCGCATAAACAATTCCAAACTCGCTGACACGAACATTTTGCGCGCCGAGTGCCGTCAACTCTTTCGCGAGCAGGTTCGCGAGGGTGAGTTGCTTGCGCGTGCTGGGTGTGGTCGTTTGATCTTCCGCCGACTGAGTATCGATCTTCACGTAACGAAGAAAGCGGTCCATCGCCGATTCAGTGGGCGCTTTGAGCTGGGCCTGGGCGGCGGCGACAGTGATCAGAAACAGACACAGAACAGAAGCGGCAATTGATCTCATTCGATACCTTTCTTAAAGCGCAGATTAAACGGGGAGTTTATTCAAGTCATCGAGGGCTTGCTGTAATTCGTTGCGTTTTGTGGCAAGGAGGTTGTCATCCGCGTCGGCCGGAACGTAAATCGGAGGCGCCACGTAAACGTGGGCTCGCGTGAACGGTTTCGGAATTTGAAACTTGTCCCAACTGGGCGTCGTCCAGTAGCGATCCAGCGCCATTGTGACCGGAAGTATCGGCTGTCCTGACTTTTTCGCCAGCAACACTGCCCCCATTTTCGCGACGTAGCGTGGACCTTTTGGACCGTCGATCGTGAACGCGGTCGTGCAGCCGGCGCGCATGAGCCGGGCCATTTCGACTATCGCACCGACGCCGCCGCGCGTGCTCGATCCACGCACGGCTCCGTAACCGAACCGTTGAATGAACCGTGCGATGTACTCACCGTCGAAACTGCGCGACGTCATCACGACGATGCGACGCCGGCGCCACCAGTAAGTCGTCAGAAAAATGCGATCGTGCCAGAAGGTGTAGATCGGAAGTCCGCCATTCGCCGCGGCCTTTTCGTGATTTTCCCAACCCGTCACCTTGAACCGAGCGGTCACGCCGATCAGGTTTATCAGTAAATAAAAGACCCAGTCAGCCGCGCGAATTAAACACCGATCTTTGAAAGAGTATTCCGAAAGGTCGGCAAATTCGTAAGCGCGGTTAACTCGCATCGCAAGCGGGCCATATTTAAGCACAGATGACATGGATACTAATAAATCGCCCTAGTAAATCGATGGCTCGCCCGGTGGCCTCGTTTTCCAGCGTTTGTGGACCCACAGCCATTGCCCGGGGTGCTGGCGGATCTGGTCTTCGATAATGCGCGACAGCCTTGTCGTAAGGCGACGCACGTCGGCTTCTTCATCACCGGTGATCTCAGGCTCGACAAGCGGCGTGACGATCAGTTGAAACTTCTTCTTTTCCTCACTCCACGGCGCGAAAACGGGAAGCAGCGGCGCACGCGTGCGCAGTGCGAGTTTTGAGACGATGAAACTGGTGGCGGCAGGGACGCCGAAAAAGTCGACGAAGATCGCTTCGTCATCCAACGTGTTGAGATCGAACAACAAGCCGAGTGGGCTTTCACCGGATCGCAGGATCTTGAGCATTGATCGAGCGGCGGCGAGTTTGTCGAGAGTCTTGTTTCCGAAGCGCGTGCGGACACTATCGACCGTCTCTTCGATCCGCGTATTGTCGATTCGTCTCACCAGAAAAGTGAACGGATGTCCGAGAAAAGAGAAACCAAAACTGGTCAATTCCCATGCGCCGAGATGGGCCGTCCAGAGAATCAATCGCTGACCGTGTTTCGCGATTGCCGCGTCGAGATTCTCAAAACCGCTCGGATCGATCATGTCGCGCAGTTCCTGCTGCGAGCGGGTGGCGAACTGACTGAACAATCCGAGCTGACGGCCGAGATTATCGAAACACTCCCGCATCAGGATGCTTCGTTCCTCGTCGCTTTTCTCCGGAAACGCCAACTTTAGATTGATCGCGGCCGTGCGCCGGAGGTCACCAGCCAACAGGTAAAACACCCTGCCTATGGACTTCCCGACAGCGATTGCCGCCGGTCCAGGCAACGCTCCGAGAGCGGTGAGAACGGACTTTGCCGCCGAATATTCTAGAAACGTTTGCAGCTTTCCGGGCTTAGCCATGGGGCGAACAGGAGGCGTAGTGTAGCAGGATCTGATATATTTCGAACGCGCGGCGATAGGTTTTCGTACAGCCAATCGTCGGTTGTGCTCCCGCGGCAAGTTTCTCTCCTCGCACAACTCGGATTTAGTTGGATAGGAGCTGGATGGAAAAACGCCGAATTCTCATCGTGGATAATAACGATGAGTTGCGTGTTCTGCTCGAACAGGCTCTCGAAAACCTCGGCCACGACGTGGTCGCTGCCGCGGCGCGCGATAAGGCGCTTAGCCGCGACGACCTCGACAGCTTCGATCTCATCATCAGCGATCTTTCTGATGGCGAAGTAAACGGTGAGGTAGGCGAAGTTAAAGCCTTTAAAATGGGCGCGGCAAACTATCTCCGCTTACCTTACAATCGAGACGAGTTACGCGAAATCGTCGAAAAGGTCCTCTCTTACAAGCTGCGTCACGTCGACAATGCCGAGGTTCTCCGGCACGTTCACGAGAAGATTGAATTCGAGTTGCCGAGCGACTTGGGGCTGATGAACGGTGTGCTCGAATACTTGCAGGAAAGGGTAGCCAAGCTCGGTTTGATCAAGCCGGATCGTTCAAACCTTTTTGTAGCGCTCGATGAAGCGTTCGTAAACGCCGTCAAACACGGAAACAAAAACGATCCCAGCAAGCTGTTGAAGATCACCGCTGAACTCTCGCCCAAAGAAGCCAGTTTCACCGTCGAGGATGAAGGCGAAGGCTTCAATATCCGCGAGATTCCCGATCCTTGTGACCCCGCCAACCTCTTCCGAACCTCGGGTCGCGGGGTGCTGCTCATCTACAACATCATGGACGAAGTTGAGTACAATGCGCAGGGTAATCGCGTAA
>CBFGMX010000215.1:0-8095 GCA_965649955.1 uncultured bacterium | reverse complement strand
CCACAAAGAGGCACAAGACTGGAGCCACAAAGAGGCACAAGACTAGAGCCACGAAAAGGCACAAAAGATACGAAAGCTTTGTTATAGTTGTCCTTCGCTTTCCGTTTTGTGCCTTTTGTTCTTTTTTGTGCCTCCTTTGTGGTTATGAAACTTACCGTTCTCGGCAGCGGATCAACTGGTAACGCGGTCCTGATCGTTGCGGGCAATACTCGCGTGCTGGTCGACGCAGGCCTGAGCGCGAAGGAGATCATGCGCCGGCTTGCGATGGTCGGAGAGGACGCGCAACGCCTCGATGGCGTGCTCGTCACCCACGAACACGGCGATCACGCCGGCGGCCTGCGCGTGTTGCTAGGCTCCGTCGATTGTCCCGTCTACATTTCAGCCCAAACACACGACGCATACGTCAGCGAACGTTTCAATGTGAACAACGACGAACCCCGTCGCCGTGCGGACGCGTTGCGCGACCGCGTCGAGCAGATCGAGTCGAGCAAAGACTTTCGTATCGGCGAGATCGATTTTCACCCGTTCACGATTCCCCACGATGCCGTGGACAACTTCGGTTTCACGGCGACTCATCACGGCGTGAAGATCGCCACCGTCATGGACTTCGGTCACATCACCACACTCGTGAGCGAGCGTTTGCGCGGCTGCGCCGCGATCGTCATCGAGTCGAATCACAGCAGAGACATGCTGAAAGCCTGCGACTCTTACCCCTGGGAGCTCAAGCAACGCATACTCTCGCGTCTCGGCCATCTTTCAAACGAAGATCTGGCTGATTGGATCAAGCACGGATTCGACGGTTGCGCGAAGTACATCGTTCTGGCCCACCTTTCTCAGCGCGCCAACAATCCCTACCTTGCGAAGATCAACGCCGAGGTCGCACTACAGGAAAAGGCGCCGCTCTTTTATAGTTGCGGCTCGACCGAGATTTGTCTTTCTTATCCGAAGGAGCCAACGCCCTGGATCGAGGTGTGAACAGGCGAATCGTTCTGATCGTACCGCTCCTGGCGGTGACGGCGTTTGCCTGCGGGATAAACAATCAACGCGAACGAGTGCCGTCTGAGGTTGAGGAAGTGGTGGCGAACATCGGCAGCAACCTCGATCAGGAACGTTACGAGCAGATCTATAACGAGTCGTCGGATCTGTGGAAGCGAGACGTCACCCTTGAGCAGTCCAATGACGTCTTCAAAACTTTACGTTCGAAACTCGGCAAAGTTGAAAATCGTTCGCTTAACTCGGCAGCAGAGCAACAGAATTCCGGAGGGCCGCTGAAGGGACATGTTTTTATACTGAGTTACGAAACGCGGTTTGAACGCGGCGCGGGAATGGAGACGTTTACATTGATCGAAGACAACGGCCGCTGGCTGCTTGCGCGTTACCTGGTGAATTCAACAAACCTAAAATGATTACCCAATGATCGATCGCTACACGTTGCCCGAAATGGGCGCGCTCTGGTCGGAGCAAAACAAATTTCAGAAATGGCTCGACGTGGAGATCGCCGTCTGCGAAGTCCACGCCGGCAACGGCATCATTCCCCGCGATGCGCTCGAGCAGATCAAAACCCGCGCGAAGTTCTCGGTCGAGCGTATCAATGAGATAGAGAAGACCACCAACCACGACGTCATCGCCTTTACAACAAACCTCGCTGAGTCGATCGGCGAAGCGTCTCGTTTCGTTCACTATGGACTGACGTCTTCAGACGTCGTCGACACTGCGAACGCTCTGCTTCTGCGTGATGCGTCAGACATCATCCTGGCGAAAGTGGACCAGTTGATGGAAGCGCTGAAGCGTCGCGCCTTCGAATTTAAGAACACGCCGCAAGTCGGACGCACGCACGGCATCCACGCGGAACCGACTTCGTTCGGACTGACGTTCGCGCTTTGGTACGACGAGATGCGACGCAATCGCGAACGACTGCTGCGAGCGAAAGACGCGGTTGCGGTTGGGAAGATCAGTGGCGCAGTCGGCGCGTTTGCGCATCTCGATCCGTCAGTCGAAGAGGCAGTGTGTGCGCGGCTTGGTTTGAAAGCCGCGCCTGTCTCGACGCAGGTGATTCAACGAGATGTTTACGCCGAGTACCTGACAACGCTCGCGATCATCGCTTCAACGCTCGAGAAAATGGCGCTGAATGTTCGTCACTGGCAACGCACGGAGGTGCGCGAGGCGCAGGAAAGCTTCTCTAAAGGCCAAAAGGGATCCAGCGCGATGCCGCACAAGCGCAATCCCATCATTTCCGAACGCATTTGCGGGATGGCGCGAGTGGTGCGCGCGAATAGTGTGGTTGGGCTCGAAAACGTCGCGCTCTGGCACGAACGCGACATCTCTCATTCGTCAGCTGAACGCGTCGTGCTGCCCGATTCGAGCATCGCGCTCGACTACATGCTGCAAAAGACGATCGGGTTGATGGAGGGACTCGTCGTGTACCCCGAGCGGATGCTGGAAAACCTGAAAGCGACGAAAGGTTTGATCTTCAGCGGTCAACTCTTGCTCGCGCTAACGAGCAAAGGCGTCTCACGCGAAACTGCCTACGACTGGATCCAGCGAAATGCGATGAGAGTTTGGGATGAGGACCGCGACTTTCAAACACTCGTGAAAGCCGATGAGGAGATTAAGTCGCAGATGTCAGAGGACGAGATCGATCGAATCTTCTCGTTACATCACTACCTGCGCAACGTCGATTCGATTTTTGAACGTGTGTTTCGGTAAAACCCGCGCGCCGAATGCTTATTTGGCGGAAAACTTCTCGGCGAAGTTACCGATCACCGGCAGTTTGAAATACTGGCCCTGGTAAGCCTTCACCATGCCCAGAATCCAGCCAACAATTATGGCGGCGAAGAAAAGGAAGATCACCAAGCCAAGTAAGATGCTCAGCAACGAGCCAAGCGCTCCATGAATCTGACTCGCGATGATTATGACGACGAAATAGGCGATCCACAGCACGAAGCTCGAGACCGCGGCCACGCCACCCAGTATGAGGGCCTGCATCGCATGAAAGCGCACGAGCCGGCTCTCCTTCTCGATAAGGAAAAAGATCAGCCCTGTGACCCACGTCATCACATACGACAACAACGCGGCGATATTCTCGTCGAGCCCGGTGCTTGATTTCGGGGACGGTGCAACCTGCCGGTTGCTCGTTTGGAGGGGCGGCTGGTTTTGCATTATAAGTTTCTCCTACAGGAATCTGGGCGAGCCACAGGCGGGAGATATTAGTCCAATAACTGCTTTTTAAGCAATGTTTTATTGAGGGTTGCTAAACGGCCAATCATGAAAGCTAAAGTTTATGTAAACCTGAAATCCGGCGTGCTCGACCCGCAGGGTAAAGCTATCCAGCACTCCGTCGAGTTGCTCGGATTTACCGGTATTTCGGATGTGCGGCAGGGCAAGTACTTCGAGATCGCGCTGGATCCCGGCGTCGACAATCAACAGGCGCGCGAGTCAGTTGAAAAAATGGCTCGTGAGGTCCTGTCTAACCCGATAATCGAAGATTACCGCGTGGAGATAGAAGCGTGAAGTTTGGCGTTATTGTTTTTCCGGGCTCGAATTGCGATCACGACGCGTATCACGTGATCTCGAAGCATGTGGGCCAACCGGTAGATTTCATCTGGCACCGAGAAACGGATCTCAGCACTTACGATGCGGTGATCATTCCCGGAGGCTTTTCTTACGGCGACTACCTGCGTGCCGGCGCGCTCGCGCGTTTTTCGCCGGTTATGACTTCTGTCAAAAAGTTTGCCGAAAGCGGCCGGTTTGTACTCGGGATCTGTAACGGTTTTCAGATCCTTTGCGAAGCGGGGCTGTTACCCGGTGCACTGATTCGTAATCGCGACCTTCATTTCATTTGCGATCACGTTTACGTGCGCGTCGAAACGTCCGACAGCCCTTTTACAAATGAAATTCAAGTTGGCTCCGTGCTTCGTATTCCGATCGCACACGCGGAAGGCAACTACGTTTGCGACGATCAGACGCTGGACGAGCTCAAACGGGAAGATCGCATCGTGTTTCGCTATTGCGATCCCACTGGAGCAATCACCGAGGCCGCTAATCCGAATGGTTCACGCGATAACATCGCCGGCATTTGCAATCGCGAACGCAATGTGCTCGGCTTGATGCCGCACCCCGAACGAGCGTGTGAAGATCTACTCGGATCCAGCGACGGGCGAGACATTTTCCGGTCACTCGCGGCAACTCTCGCGGCCGCAGTTTGACCTGACTCTGCTTAACACATGAAACGATTACTACCTTTCATCATCATTCTCGCCGTGCTGGGCGTAGCGGTTGGCAGCGTCATTGTGATGACGCGATCGAAATCCGCTTCCCCGGTGAACGAAAACGGATCTCAGGCCGCGCCGGTCGGACAAAAACCGTCGCCCACACAGGCGCCAGTCAAGACAGGCGTTCCCGGCGCCGATCCTCCGCACACGCTTGGTCCAGCGAATGCGCCAGTGCGTCTCGAAGAGTTTGGTGACTTTGAATGTCCGCCGTGTGGCCTGTTTCATCCCATACTCAAGCAGATGCATGAGGAGTTTGGGGACAAGTTGCACATCACTTTCCGCGAATTTCCGCTGGCAAACCATCAGCACGCAGTGCCCGCCGCATCCGCTGCTGAAGCTGCAGGGTTGCAGGGCAAGTTCTGGGAAATGCACGGGATGATCTTCGAACATCAGAACGAGTGGAAAGTGGCGTTTGATGCGCGGCCGATCTTCGAAGGTTACGCGAAAACGATTGGCCTGGATGTGGAACGTTTCAAGCGCGACGTGGACAGCGACCGCGTCGAGCAACGGATCTTTCTCGACGGCAAACGCGCGCGCTCGATGGGTGTGAACAGCACGCCGACTGTTTTTCTCAACGGCCGTGAAGTGCCGTTCCAGTCGTTGCCTGCTGACACTCTACGAGTGTTGATTGAGAAAGAACTACGCGCCACCGGGACGCCGAAGTGATTGGCTCGGAGTTGGATCCGAATTATCTGTGGTTTCTATTGAGAACACCGATTTAACAAACAAGGCCAAGTCGCTACACGCCGCAGCGGCGGTGCTTTCGTTGATAGGTCTTGGCGATGCTCTTTATCTCACCGTTCAGCACATCTCCGGTAGCAGCGTGCCGTGCTCGGTGACTTCCGGTTGTGAGGAAGTACTCACCAGTTCGTACGCGGCGATTGCCGGTATCCCCCTCGCGGCTCTTGGCGCCGCAGCTTACTTCAGCGTTTTCAGTCTGGCGACACTGGCGGTTTTCGGATATCGCGCCGCGGGAACACTGTTGCGCCCGCTCGTCGCGGTTATGGTTCTGGTGAGCGTGTGGCTGTTCTATTTGCAGGCGTTTGTGATCCGGGCCTTTTGCCAGTTCTGTCTGTTGTCGGCAGCGATTACAATCGCGTTGATGATTGTCGTGTTGTTAGCGTGGAAGAAAGGTATTGAGGCATGAGTCAGCAACCTTCGGTGGCAGACATTTTTCGGCGCGCTCAGGCTTTGAGGCAGGAGCATTCCGACTGGTCGTACAAGCAAGTGGGTGAACACTTAGTGAAAGAGTTTTCTGGTGGTCCACTGCCGTCACTGCATAATTTGACGATACCCGAGCAGGACGACCGCGCGCCTGAAGAGGATTGGACCGCGGGGTTGCCGATCGTCAGGCGGGGTATTCAGTTTGAAGACTGGAAAGAGATCGTTGGCGGAGTTCTTTTGAGTCTCGAGCAGACGGAAAACTACGAACGCGCGCGAGGACCCGAAGGCGATCGTGACGAATGGCACAACAGAAACGTCGGGATTGCGGACGCGACGGCAAAGGGAGTCGGAAAATGGATGCCCGAGGAACTACTGGCGCTCGCGGAGAAGCAAGGTAAGAAATGAGTTTTCTCGATAATTTATTTAGTGACCCGAAGTATCAAACCACGGATCCACGACCGGCGGACGCGGTCGACGATCCCTATATCATCATCAGTCCTGACACACAGCGCGAGAAGCGCCTGCCGCCCGGACAGTCCCGCACGAAGAAGTGGCCCGTACTCGACGCGCACGGAACCCCGAAAATCGATCTCGCAACATGGTCGTTTGAAGTCGAAGGATTGGTAGAGCACCCGCTGAAGTGGTCGCTCGACGAGTTTATGCAACTGCCGGCGGCGCGCGTTTACGCCGACTTTCATTGCGTGACGCGCTGGTCCAGGCTGGACAACGTTTGGAGCGGAGTTTCGACGCGCGAGATAGCGCGGCTCTCAGGAGTAAAGCCGGAAGCAAAATTCGTATTGGCACTCGCTTACGATTACGGTTGGACCACCAACGTACCGCTCGAGTATTTCCTGAAAGAAGACTCGCTGTTCGCGTGGGCACACGACGGCGAGCCGATCCCGCCCGAGCACGGCGGCCCCGTTCGTTTGATCATTCCGCAACTTTACGCGTGGAAGTCGGCCAAGTGGGTCAAAGGCGTTCGCTTCCTCGAACACGATCAAGCCGGTTACTGGGAAGAGGGTGGCTACCACATGCGCGGCGTGCCGTGGGGCCCGGGCGACGGCGAGAGATACCGCTGGTCGTGAGCAAGTAAATGGAACGATCATCAACGAGCACCGCGCCAAAAGACGCGGCCGCGGTAATTCTCATCCGCCAAGACACAGATCCGCAAAATCCGGAGGTGTTTTGGGTCAAACGCAGCGACAAGCTTGCGTTTCTCGGCGGTTTTTATGCGTTTCCGGGCGGACAGATCGACGCCGGCGATGCCTCAGTCGATGTTCGAAACGCCCCGAATCCCGAAACCGCCGCGATGATCAGCGGCGCGGCTCGCGAACTTTTCGAAGAGCTGGGCGTGCTGGCCGCCCGCGGTGGTGAAACACTCACGAAGGGCCAACGGGCATCGTTGCTTGACGATCTCGAATCTGGCCGCATGTTGTGGCCGGCATTGTTGGGCCACTACAACCTGCACCTCGATGCCGACGATTTCACTTTCGTGGGCCGCTGGGTCACGCCGCCATTCAACGCGCGCCGGTTTGATACCTGGTTCTTCCTGGTCAAGTGTCCGCCAAAACAGGAGCCGAATGTGATCGCGGGAGAGCTCGCCGGCGGTGAATGGCTGCCCGCGCGAGACGCTTACGCGCGTTGGATGAGAGATGAAGTAGTCGCCGTGCCGCCAACTCTGCATGCACTGAGAATGCTCGGCGCCGGTATGACTCCGGATCTCGTCGAGCGCTTTCTGTCGCTACGCCACGCGCATGGTGAAGTCGCGCGGCAGATCACATTTCGACCCAACTACCTCTGCTTTCCCGTGCGCACGCCGACGCGGCCGCCCGCAACTCATACCTGCTGCTACCTGGTCCATAACGCGAAGGAGATGCTGATCTTCGATCCCGGTTCGCCTTATGAAGACGAACAGCAGGCGTTGGCGGAGTGTGTTGACGAGATGATCGCTGCGGGCCGGCAGGTGCGCGAGATTATCCTGACTCATCACCATCCCGATCACGTCGGCGGTGTGAATGCGCTCAAGACGCATCTCGGCGGAAATGTGCCGGTCGCTGCGCACGAAGAAACAGCGAAGATTCTCAACGACGTGAAAGTCGATCGTTTTATCCAGGACGGCGAGATCATCAACCTCGACGGTGAGCCGCAAATTCAGTTACAGGCAATGCACACACCCGGTCACGCTCGCGGGCATCTCTGTTTTTATGACGCGCAGCGTGGCGTGCTGATTACGGGCGACAACATTGTGGGCTTCGGATCAGTGCTCATCGATCCTGCGGACGGCAACATGCGTGATTACTTGAATTCATTGGAGCGAATGCGTTCGTTGCCGAATCTATCCGTGTTATTCGGTGGCCACGGACCGGCGGTCGCTACGCCCTATCAAAAGATCGACGAGTACATCTCCCATCGTCTGGAGCGCGAACGAAACATCCTGGAAGCGGTAAAGAAAGGCGTCACAACTCCGGCACAGATAGTTGCTGAGGTTTACACGGACGTGCATCCCAAAGCCTATGCAATGGCGGAAAGGGCTGTGTTAGCGCACCTCGAAAAGCTTAGCGACGAGGGAAAAGTTAATTCTGTCGACGGCAATTGGCTCGCTGCATAATCCTTCGCGTCTTTTGTGCCTCTTTGCGGCTCCTTTTGTGCCTCTTTGCGGC
>CBFGMX010000214.1:0-8096 GCA_965649955.1 uncultured bacterium | reverse complement strand
TGTGGCTAAGATTTCGTCCGCAGTTCCTTGATCGTCGTGCGAAGCTTGTCGGCGTTCGCGGCTTTCGGCTCGAGCTTCAGGAACGTCTCGAGTTCGTCGGCGGCTTCCTTGTGCTTGCCTGTCTGCCAGTACAACCCGCCGAGATAATAGTGCGCCTGGCTCGCTTTTGGACCAGCAATCGTGATCGCCTTGCGCAGTTGACCCTCAGCCTCAGGGTAATTCTTCACGTAGATCAACGTGATGCCGAAATACAGATGCGCCGTGTAGGTGTTCTCGTTTTTCTTCACTGCATCGCGCAGTTGCTTTTCAGCGTCCACAAACTTTTTCTGCTGCAACAGGACAATGCCGTAGTTCAAACACGGCTCGGGTGCATCGGGTGAAAGTTGAAGCACCTTCTGCAGAACTTCAGCAGCCTTATCGAGTTCGCCTTTACGCAGGTATTGGACGCCGAGTTCGTTAAGCGCAAGGTTGAAATTTGGATGCAGGTGGATCGCGCGTCTAAGGTCGTCGATGGCTTTGTCGGTTTCGCCACGGGCTGCTGCCTGCCTGCCTCTTTCGTAGAGGTCGACAGCGGGTTTCGGAATGCTGGCCAGTGCGGCATTCAAAACACCAGCCTTCGGCTGTGCACTTTCCGCCTTCGACCGTAAGTAAATCTGGACTGTGTAAGGTCTCGACAGAGGACCTACGGAGACGTTTGTTCGACGGTCGGTTATGGTGGGTTCAATGTATAGCGTTTCGCGCGCTGTCTCGAAGAAGTCGCCGCCTTCAACAACAACGGTGTAGCTGCCTGCTCTCAGCCCGCGAAATGTAAAGGTTCCGTTACCGTCCGCGAGCACGTTCAACTCACCGTTGCCGGAGCTTTCTAACCTTACCTTGAGCCGTGCATCGGCCCGTTGCCCGGAAGGAAAGACGAGGCGGCCACTGATTGAATGTTGGCCTCCGGTGCCGGTTGTATCAACCCCTCCGCCTGCCTGACCGTGCGCCACGACGGCTAAAGAGACCAGAAGAATTAAAAGCAGTGGATAGCGATTAGAGCTGCATATGTTTAATGGATTTTGAGCCATCTCGATAACTCCGTTAAGAAGCAGTTGCCGAGTTGATTTTGGAGCGTTTGCTGTCTTGATTGGCGGATTGAAGATTAACACAAAAACAAGAAGGGAGGCGTAATTTTTACGCCTCCCTTTAAACTGCCACGCCTGAAAAGCGTGGTCACAGAAGTCAGGTTCTTAGAACTGGAACTTCACACCGAGACGGACCGCCGACGGGAACTGGAAGATCGTTCCAGTGCCGTAGAACGGATTCGGAACCGGCGCAATGCCCGGAGCACCGCTGTTGATCAGGAACGTCTCGTCCTCTCTGATAGCTCGCTGGTTATTGAAAACGTTGAACCAGTCGACCTGGAGGCGAAGCTGTTTACCTTCCCCAACGGAGATCGGGTAGTACGCACCGAGATCCAAGTTGTACGTCGTCGGAGTGCGATTGCTGCCCGTCAACGGGTTGATCGCCGTACCGCGCGGTACGCAACTCAGCTCCGGAATACAGAAGCCTTCGTTGTCACCGTAGAGCGGGTGCGGTACCAGAGCGTTGAACGGAACACCAGACTGAGCACGGAACGAACCGCTGGTCATCAGTTTGAACGGCCACTGGTAGCTGCCGTCAAACTTAAACTGATGCGGACGATCGTTGGGCAGTCGGCCGTAAAGACCGTTGAGCAGGCTGACGAGGTCGAACAACGAAGTGATGTTCGGGTCAGACTGGCCGTTGTCGTTACGGAACAAACCTTCATAGTTACCAATCAAGCTCGAGTACACATACGAAGCGATGAACTGATAGTTGTTCGAGAAGCGCTTCGTCGCGGTGAACTCGAGAGCCCGGTAGTAGCGGCGAGCTGGACCAAAGCAACCGATCGCCGGGTCGTTACAGGCCAGGTCTTCGGTCGTGGTGAAGTTGCCGGTGCCGCGACGGCCCGGATTGAACAAGAAGTAGGTGGTACCGTCGTCGAACGAACCGTCCTCAATAACTTCGTCCTGAGCACGGTAGATACCACGGACACCGAAGGTAAGGTCACGAGCTCTAGCCGGACCCCATTCGAAGCCAGCAGTCCACTCGTTGACGGTTTGTGGCTTGAGCCCAACATCAAACGGCGTCGCGTGGTTGCCGAGGTTTCCGAAAGCGACGAGAACTTCCGCGCCAGGGGCGCCGTTGAGGCGGCTGAGGTTCGAGTGAAAGTCGTTCTGAATCTCGCCACCGGAGGCACGCACGTTGATGTCCAGCGGAATCGGCGTTTCCAGGTAACGGGCAAAATTGGCAAACAACTTGCCGCGACCTTCGCCGGTGAAATCCCAGGTGAATCCGAAGCGTGGTTGCGTGTTGCTGACGAAGTCATTCAACGTCAGGTAAGTCACGCCGCCTGCGGAGTAGGCCTGCTGGAAGTCCCAGCGCAATCCCATGTTGACCTGGAGATTGCGAGTGGCTTTCCAGTCATCCTGGAAGTAGAAGCTCTGGGTTCGCGTGTCTGTGAAGTCCCCCCTGGTGTTGAGGCTGAAATCACGAGTACGAACGACGTCGAGCAGAAGGAACGGGTTGGTCGGATTAATTGAAACCGCACCAGTAACGGCGGTGGTAACACCAGCCGGCGCCTGACCGCCAGCGATCAGCGCCGCGACGTTAGCTGTACGCGAAGAACTCGGACACGTGATTGTCGTGGTCGAGGTACGCGCGCAAACGGCAAAGCGGTTTTCAATACGTTGCGGGCCCGGCGGATGATCAACTGAATTGAAGTCCAGGTCGGGGCCAGTTGAAAGAGTATTGATTCGGTACTTGTTCTGGTTCCACTCGCCACCGTATTTGAAGGTGTGACTGCGCCAGACGTTCTGGAGGCGGGCCGCAAATTCAATACGGTCACGATCCTGAACCGACTTCAGACCGAAACCGCCACGAACAAAGTTACGTTGAACGGTACCACCCGTTCCCTCGACGAACGCCAAACGCAGACCACTTGCTGCGATGATACTCGTCTCAGTCACAGGGACGATGCCGCCATTGCGCAAAACTGCGAAACGATCGGTAACGAGCGTTTCATCGAGTTCGGGGAGGGTGTTCGCGCGCTGGAAGTGCAATCCGGCGGAGAACTCAGCGATGAAGTTCGGGCTAAAGGTTGAGTTCAGACGGAAGGCGTAGTTGGAACCGCCGGTCTGCGTCTCACCACGGAAGCTCCGCAGGTCAGAACCGAAACCCGAGAAACCAAACAAGTGGCCTTCCTGCTTCGTGTAATCACCGAAAGTCGAGAAGGTAAATGTGTGGTTCTGGTTGAGTGCCCAGGTCAACTTGCCGGCGTAGAACGGGGTCGTAATTTTGTTCTCGACGTCTTGCAGGAAGGTCTGGGTCAGGAAGAAGTTCTTGCGATACTGCGGATTGAATGCACCAAAGAACCAAAGTTTGTCTTTGATGATTGGACCACCAATATCGAAGCCAGCATCCACTTCCGAGTAACCGTTAGGGGCGGCACCGGTGAACGGAATAGCTGACGACTTCACTTCGCGGACAAAACTCTCCGCGACGAAATAGGCAAAAGCGTCACCGTGAAACTCGTTGGTTCCGCTCTTCGTGATGACGTTGAACACGCCGCCGGTAGCTTTACCGATATCCGCTCCGTAGGCGCCAGTTTTGATTTCGAGCTCCTGCACAAACTCGAACGGCAGGTTCGCACCCGAACCACCGAAAGCGGGGTCCGTAACGGTGACGCCGTCGAGGATGTAGTTGTTCTCAGGACCGGATGAACCCCCTACCGAGGGGTCGCGTTCGCGGCCTGACGAGTCTCGCAAACCAGAGCGCGTCACAGTCGGTGCAATCGTGTAGAGCGACTGAATGGTGCGCTGGGTCGGGAAGTTCGAGAACTGTTCGGTAGAAATGTTGGTTCCGGTAGTATTTTGTGTAACGTCAATAGCTGCTCCCGAACCGGCTGTAACAGTAACTGTTTCAGTCGTGCCCGCCGGGCGAAGCTGAACGTTCATGTTGGACGTTCTGCCAAGATTTACAGAGACGTCGGTCTGTTCGAACTTCGCAAAGCCCTTAGCGGCTTCGATCGTTACCGTGTAGATTCCTGGTTCAATATTCCCAATGCGGAAGAGGCCTTCCTCATTCGATGTGGCGCTGATGCTGCGTCCACCCTGTCGAGTGGCAGTTACCATAACGCCTGGAACCGCCGCACCGGTTGAATCGGTCACCACGCCCTCAATTGAGCCCGTCGTCGTCGTCTGGGCGAAGGCGCTTCCCGCAAACAGCGCGAAGCAGACCAGAAGCGTCGACAAGCTTAAAAACTTAAGGACATTCTTCATTTTTTGCTTTCCTTTCTTGAACTAGACAGCGGTGCTGCCCCTCCTGTGTAAAATCACCCTTTTGTATATGGCAGCACCAAAGAATTCCGGGACGATGAGCTCGTCCGCGAGGGTTTTGGCAATTGCCATGCCCACGTGCCAACGGCGGCGAATCCCCGAGTAATCGCCAATAAACCGCTTCCGGGTTGATCAGCATCCCCCAGTCAAATCCAAAAAAATGGGAATATCCAGAAATCTCAACCGTCGCAGCCTGGCCGATGGCCCGCATTCAACCGCCGCTTTTACCCGTTTATTTAGTGTCAGGATGTGTTGCCTTCACACTGATTTACGGTTATTAAGAACCTGCCATGGCCGAACGCATTTATCGCGATCCAGTTCACAACATCATTCGTCTGCAAACTGATAGTGATGAAGGCGAGTTGATGATGCGCTTGATCGACTCGGGCGAGTTTCAACGACTCCGCCGCATCAAGCAACTCGGTCTTGGTCTATACACGTATCAAGGCGCTGAACACTCTCGCTTCACACATTCACTCGGCGCTTTTCATCTCATGACTCGCGTTCTCGATCGACTCGGCGAACGATACTCAATCAAACCCGCCGACCGGATTGCCGCGCGCGCTGCCGCACTGCTTCACGACGTGGGCCATGGTTCTTTTTCGCACGTCATGGAGAAGGTGCTCAACTTCCATCACGAACGTTGGACCGTCGAGGTGCTCCTGGACGAGAGTTCCGAGATTGGAGAGTTGCTGCGAACACATTCTGCCGATCTACCGGAGAAAGTTGCATCGATCATCGAAGGAAAGTTTCAGCCATCCGCGTTGGCCCAGTTGGTATCGTCCCAACTGGACGTCGATCGCATGGATTACCTGTTGCGCGATTCACTGATGACGGGCGCGAAGTATGGGATCTACGATCTCGAATGGATCATCAATGCGCTCGCAATCGACGAAGCCGCCGATCGTATCTACGTCGAAGCGCGCGGCGTGTATGCCGTCGAAGAATACCTGCAGGCGCGTTACTACATGTTCCGCCAGGTCTATTTTCATCGCACGCTTCGTTCGGCAGAAGCCGTGTTGCGATCGATCATTCGTCGCGCATTGCAACTGTTCGACGAAGGACAGGAAGTGTGGCATGCAAGCGGCACCGCGTTCGAGAAAATCCTGCGACGTGAAACGTTGACCATCACAGAGCATTTGCAGATCGACGATTCGGATTTCATGTTTCATGTGAAGCAGTGGCAGAAGTCGAACGACCACATCTTGAGCGATCTCAGCCGGCGGTTCATCGCGCGTCGTTTATTCAAAGCAATCGATTTGGACATGCCTCACGAACAGAAAGTCGACTTTCTTGCCACGGCGCGAGACGTCGTCCAGCAGGCCGGCTTTGATCCTGAGTATTACTTCATCGAAGACCGCGCGAGCGATGTGCCTTATTACAACTATTACGCTGCCGACAAGTCGGAACCCAAAACACACATATACGTTGAGAGTGGATATGCAACGCCACGCGTCAGAGAGATCAGCGAGGTCAGCAACGTGGCGCGCGGGTTACAGTATCCGTACGAGCTTCATCGGGTTTGTTTTCCCGCGGAAGTAAAAACAGCAGTGTACGAGCTCTATCACCGCGGTGATCTCAAAAAAGAAACCGCCGCTTCAAGTACTGACTAGTCTGATCGGGCCTTCTATGCGTCGTTTGTTCTTAATCGCCGGACTGTTGGCGCTGCTGGCTGTCACTGCGCACGCTGAAAATTCAACCGTCAGTGTGTTGGACTTCGGGGAGACGCCGTTTGCGAAAAAGACTGCTGCCAACCTGCGCGAGCATCTGCGTTCAACGGTCGAATTGCTTGTTGCCGATGCTGATCTGTCCCGCGCGGCAGCGAAAGGCATCGGCTACTCAGGATCGCTCAATCTTAGCGTGAACGAAGCGCGCGATCTCGGCGCCGCACTGGCGACGAATTTTTACATACTTGGAGACGCGCAGACGTTGCGTCGCTCAGCTTCGGCCCGACCGGTTTATTATGAATCGTACTGTTCGATATTCGTGGTCAGCGCGCGAACCGGACGGCTCATCCTGTGGGACCGTCCGAGTTATGACAGCGATAAACCATCAGACGCCGAAGATCGGTTGTCGAAACACTTTTCAACCGAAACGGTTAGCCGCACGGTGATCGCGATTCGCCGCGCGCGTGAAGATGAACGCGCCGAAAAAACGATCATCGATCCGAACTCCGAACCGCTGATCGAGGAAGCGCCCGACGACGAGAAAGTCGCCGCAGTTCAAGGGTTCAGACTGCCGCGTCCGTATCGTCGCTTGCGGCCCGATTATCCGGAAAGCGCCGCTCGCGCTGAAGTAGAAGGAACAGTCGACGTGCTCGTTGACGTTGGCGCCGATGGCGAAGTAGGTCGAGTTCAGATCGCTCGTTGGGCCGGCTTCGGCCTTGACGAAGTAACAGTCGCTACCGTTCGACAGATGCACTTCTTCCCGGCCATGAAGAACGGTAGTCCGATACCGATGCGCGTTCTCCTCCGCTATAACTTCCGCAAACCACCGAGGTAAAAATGAGAAGACGTTTTTCCGTTCTCATTATTCTTTTCATCCTGGTTTTCTGTGTTGTTCAACTCCCTCCACAGACCGCCGCTGATGACCCCCCCATAGTCTCCACCGCAACCCCCGAAGGCCGGCTAGCCGTCTTCGACGACGTTTGGGAAACGATTCAGGAACGCTACTACGATCCAGGACTCAACGGCATCGATTGGCAAGCAAAACGCAATGCCTACCGCCCCGCCGCGGCGAAGGCGAACAGCGCCTACGAACTCTACGACGTGATGCGCCAGATGATCTCGTCGCTGAAAGATGCACACACGCGAGTTTATTCTCCGGATGAAAAGTTTGACTGGTGGAACCCGCGTTATGTGACCGTCGGTTTGACGATCCGCGAAATCGAAGGCACCGCCGTAGTGGTCCAGGTCGAATCCGGCTCGGCGGCGGCTCGCACCGAGATTCGTCCCGGCGACGCGATCGTCAGCGTTGACGATGTTCCGGTGCAAGACTTCATTTCCAATCGACTCGAAACATTTGGATCACGGGTGGACGGTCCCACGCGTTATCGAACCATTGCATCGCTGTTCGACGGGCAAGCCGGAACGTCAGTGAAAGTCGAATGGACCACACGCGACCGCAAATTGAAATCGGCAGTGCTGCCACGATACTGGACGCAGCGTCACCTCGGTTTCAGCACGCAACGAAAGGGAAAAGTCGCGATCTTGAAGATCGACGCCTTCACGCAAAGCGTCGCAGTCGAGTTTTCAAGGTCGCTGCCTGAGGTGCTGGAAGACGCGAAAAGCATCGTGCTCGACCTGCGATCGAATGGCGGCGGGGACGCGGAAGCGATGGCCGACGTCGCGTCACTCTTTCTCGACGACGGCATTAACCTCGGTAAGTTCGCCGATCGTTCCGGAGCTTCCTTTGAGTTGCAAACGTATTCGAAGCGACGCTGGCGGGTGCCGCAACTATCGCGTGTCAAGCTTCCGCTTGTAGTCCTCACCAGCGAAAGCACATCGAGCGCGGCGGAGATCATGGTCGCGGCGCTGCAAGTGAAAGGGCGCGCGCGGGTGATCGGCACCGGGACGTGCGGCTGCGTGCTCGCGATTCGAAACCGACACCCGCTTCCCGATGGCGGTTTGTTGGACGTCAGCGAATTTGACTACCGCACCGCGAGTGGCGTGAGACTCGAAGGCCTCGGCATCAAGCCCGATC
>CBFGMX010000213.1:0-8363 GCA_965649955.1 uncultured bacterium | reverse complement strand
CAGAATGTTTCGCAGGCGACCGCTGGTGCCGTGGCGACCGCTGAAGAAGCTTGCGCCGAACAGAACGTTACGCAGAGTTCAGCCGGGTTCTTCGCGAGACTCGAATCAGGTTTGACCGATTTCGCAGCGACTTTGTTCAGCGCGCTGTTCTAATCGTAAAACCAACAACAATCCAATGAAAAGGGCCACACGGCGTATGAACCGTGTGGCCCTTTCAGTTTCAGAAAACGGCCCCAAAACCCCATTTGGAATTAATTAGGAAACAATTAGGAACTAGTTAAAGACCATTCGTACCGGCCCCTTCTATAGTCCCGCCCGTAGAACGAACGACACAGTTCAAGTCCAAGTCAACAAGCGTCTCCAGTCTTTTTTAATAGCCAAAACCGCAGCGATCCGAGCAGTTCCGGAACTCTGCTGAGCCGAGGTTTTGCCTCGTAAGTCTGCGCCCATGAATCACGCCCAGAAAAAAACAAATCCCCCGCTGCAAAGCAAAATCGCAAGCCACCGCTCCCTGTCCCCAACCGGCCTAACGTCTAAAAAGGAAAACCCGATGCCTATTACCCGAAAGATCGCCACCCACTTTTTGTCTCTCGGCCTGATTTTCACCCTTTGTTGCGCCAATCTGACGATTGTTGCTGCTACCACCCCCGCGGATCGCGCCCTCTCTGTTGGACAAATCAAAAAGGCAAACAAAACTTCCCCTCTTCTGACATCGGAACGTCACGCTGCGCACGACCGAGTCCCGGTAATCGTTGAACTCGTCGGCGCCCGGAGCGAGCGTCTCAAAGGTTTCCTGAACCAAGAGCAAGTCCGCCTCAATCGCGAACTGCACGCGCTGAATACAGTGTCGATCAGTTTGCCGTTCGGCATGGTCGAGGAACTGGCGAGCTTCCCGGAAGTGCTGCATGTCTCGACAAACGAGGTCGTCAACCCCATGGGCCATGTGTCAGTCACGACCGGCGCGGACGCCGGACGGGCTCAGGCTGCAAGCTCAGGACAAGGGCAGATTAACGGATCCGGTATCGGCATCGCGGTCGTGGATTCGGGTATCGATCTCAATCACGTGCAATTCCTGACCTCTACCGGCGCGTCTCGGGTTGCGGCGAGTGTTGACTTTACAGGTGAGAATCGAGTGGACGATCCCTACGGGCATGGGACGTTTGTGGCTGCGGCGGCAGCCGGAAATTCGAATGCAGGAGCCGACTATGCCGGGATTGCACCCGCGGCGTCGCTGCTGAATGTTCGCGTCCTCAATAGCAACGGCCAGGGTTCTGTTGAGAGCGTGCTCGCCGGATTGGAATGGATCGCCACTAACGCACGGCAGTACAACATCCGCATTGTCAACCTGAGTCTGGGCATGCAGGCCGTTGAATCCTACAAGTATGACGTGCTTTGCCGCGCCGTTCGCGGACTTACAAATTCCGGGATTCTCGTCGTGGCAGCCGCCGGCAATGACGGCAAAGACGTGAATGGCCAAAAGGTTTTTGGCACTATTCACTCACCCGGCAACGATCCTTCAGCCTTTACGATCGGCGCCACCAATACTTTTCAAACCGATTCCCGTTCTGACGATACGGTCGCGACCTACAGTTCCCACGGCCCGACCAGAAGCTATTGGGTTGATACAAACGGCATTCGTCATCATGATAACTTACTAAAACCGGATCTCGTGGCGCCCGGTAACAAGTTGGTCTTCGCCGAGGCACACGACAATCATTTAATCACCCACACCCCGGCCCTTCACGTGCCACTTTCGAATAACGATCCAGATTCACGAATGATGCAGATGAGCGGAACGTCTGTGGCCACTCCCCTGGCTTCCGGAACCGCGGCTTTAATGTTGCAGATTAATCCGAAACTGACGCCAAACATGGTCAAGGCGTTCATGGAATACACCGCTGAAAAACTTTCGGGCGTGGAAGTTCTCGAACAGGGCGCAGGAGAGTTGAATATCGAAGGTGCGATGAAACTCGCCGGTCTGGTGCGACAGGATCTTGCTTCTCCGATCAAGATCGGATTGCCTTTGTTGACTGCCGCGCCGCCGTCCTCGTCCTCGTTTTCGGGGAACACCTTCAACTGGAACGCTACGATCATTCGCAAATTCAACACCATGTCCGGCAGCGGCCTTGTTACCCGAATGCAGGGTCCCTACTGCACGGGCGAGGTGCTCGGCGACGGTTTCCTCATTTCAGACGGACTGATAATCAATGACGGCAAACTGTATTCAGGGATCTTCCCGGTTGCGAATGGAGGCTTGCTCTACACAAGTGGACTCTTCACCACCGACGGCATTTCGTTGTCAAACGACTCCTTAATGACTGACGCGGTTCGCCTGTCAAGCACGGCAATAACGCTGGACGGAGGCCTTCTCTCGGACGGTCTGATGAAGGGCAATGGCACAGTTTCAACTTCGGGAGATTACGACGGCATTCTCCGCCGCGGTAACGTCGAGCTTTCAACCGGTCAGGTGCTCTCCAATGGGTCGTTTATCGGCCTGGGACAACTGAAGGGAGACGGCGTCCTTATCGGCACTGGATCGCTCACCGCAAACGGGGTCACGATCTCCGACTCGATAACCATGGCCAATGGAATCATCTTCGGCGACGGGATCATTTTCGGCGATGGAATCATCTTCGGCGACAGCATCATCTTCGGCGACGGCATAATTTTCGGCGATGGAATCATCTTCGGTGATGGCATAATTTTCGGCGACGGGATCATCTTCGGAGACTAATTGCCGGGCCCGAAAAACTTAGGAACTAGTTAGCAATTAATTAAAGACGAGGAGGGCGCTGAGTTCGTATCTTGGCGGTGCGTTCAGAAGATTGACGAGCGAAGCTGAACGATAAAGTGATTTTGAACCGCAACTAAGTGAGACTCAAAATGAGCATGGCAATACTCGGCAAATACTCCAAAGGCTTTCCACTCGAGCAATTTCGGCGTTTTCCCACATGGTCGGAAAACCTCGAAAATGCGCGAAGGATCAGGAAGGAAGTCGAGGGGGATACTGTGGAAGTTCCGCGGGACCTGACCGATGCAGATTATCTTTACCTGCAGGAGAACTTCAACGTGACAGACAGTATCTTCCTCGACGAAAACATCATCTTTAACAACGTCACTCCCGAATGGATTGACTTCTGCTTGAATGAACTGGGAATTAACTTTCCCGGGACAGATCCAGGCAAAGTTCACAAGGGATGACGTCGCCTGGCTTGAGCCAAGGATTGCGGGCGAGGCTCAATCAGGAAACCCTACCTTCTTGAGTAAGAGCTGAAAACGTGGGTGAGTTCGCAACTCCCTTAACTCCGGACTGACTTTAAGCCAAACCAGCCATTCGTTCCGTTCTTCGTAAAGACGATCGAGCATCTCCAGCACCTCGTCGTTCTGTCCCAATCCCAACCTGATCACGACCATGCTGTAAGGCGACACATGTTTTCGGAGAGAGATGTCTGTGAGTATATTCAGCAGGTTCTCGGCTTCAGCTCGCTGGCCTGACAGTGCGTAGGCATAACCCATGAAACCCAGCGCCATGTATGATTCCTCATCAAGCTTGTAAATGCACTGAAATTCCTGAATAGCCTTCTCGTAATCGCCCTTTTGAGTGTAAGTACAGCCCAGCACAAAATGGGTCGGCATATACTCTGGTTCGAGATCGAGCGTGTCTTCCAACTGCCTGATGGCCATGTCGTACTGGCCCAACAGGTAATGATTCGTCGCCAGATTCATGTTGAGCTGGAGTGAAAACGGATCGAGTTCCAGCGCATGCTCATAATGTTGTGTGGACTCGGTAATGCGGCCGATGAAAGTCAGATATGAAGCATAACGCTGGTGTGCCAGCACAAGGTCGGGATTTAATTCGAGCGCTCTCTTGAACTCACGTTCAGCTCCGGCCCAATCGAGGTCGTAATAAACTTTCACCAAACCCAGCGACGAATGGGCTTCCGCGAGATCGTCATCGATCTCCACTGCCCGCAACGCTGCGGCTTTGGCTTTCGGCATAACCTCACGCGGCGATAAGTGAATGTTTGACAGCCTGAAGTACGCATCCGTCAACCCCGTGTATGCCAGCGCGTAGGCCGCATCGATATCGATTGCCTGTTTGAAGCACTCGATGCTCTTCAAGACCCATTCCTTGGTGTACCTGGTCCAGAAATACCTTCCGCGGAGATACAGGTTGTAGGCTTCAACATTCTGCGTGTAACGCTTCGTCAAACGTCTCTGTTGCTGAAGCGTAAGCTTGAACTTCAAACTCTCGACGATCGCTTTGGCGATTTCATCCTGTATCACGAGCACGTCAGACGATGTCCGCTCGTATTGCGCACCCCAGATCTGTGATCCGTCAGAAACCTTTACCAACTCGCTTCGAATAATCAGTTTGTCGTCCAACGGAATAATCCGAATCAACATTAAACCGCGGACATTGAGCAAAATTCCCACTTCCTGAGGGTCAATTGGTTGCCCTTTGAACCGCCGCACAGCGCTGAAAGCCATCACCCGCAGGTTTGGTACTTGAGAGAGACTGTTGATGATGCTTTCGGCGATGCCGTCACACAGGTATTCACCGGTTCCATCCTTGCTGGCATTCTGAATTGGCAGGACCGCCAATGAGTCGATCGGAAGGTCCCGTTGGACCTCGACAGGTTGCAGTCTACTGATACTAGCCGCCGCCGTCTCCGCACCGGAAACCTGAGTAACTTCCGCAACGAAGCGATAGCCAAGTCGAGGGACCGTCTCGATGAATTCCCTGCCCGCGCGATCCTCACCCAGAATCTTTCGGAGGATCGACATACTGACAGTTATATTGTTTTCTTCAACGATCGTGTTGGGCCAGATCTCCCGCATCAGCTCATCCTTCTCGACGAGCTGGCCATGTCTCTCAACCAAGAACAGCAACAAGTCGAAGATCTTTGCCTTGAGCGGTACCGGCTGCCCGTTGTGAAGCAGACGGTGCTGGGGCGCATCAAGGCGAAAGCCTTTGAATTCGTACACCCTTCTATTCAACTGTCCACTCATTTTGTGACTTTGTTCAACTTGTTGAACGATAGGTGCTGGCGAGCGGTACAGAATGGGGGTTCGCCAGACAGTGTTTTAGTTTACGAGGAGTTTGAGCGACTTATGCGGGCGTCGCTGGCCCGTTAAGGATTTCGGGATCGGTCCCAATCGAGATCAAACTGTCGTTATCCTGTAATTCGTCAACCCACGCTACCTCCTTTGCGAATCACCTTCAATTGATTGGTTGCGAGCCCTTCTTACTGCAGGCTATTCTGAGGCTTCGATGTCAAAATTGTGCAAAGTACATGCCGCGCAGCGGGACGCTGAACCATTGTTGAAAACTCCAGTGGTCCCACGACGTCCAGACGAGTTGTGTTCGCAAAAGTACGCCTGCTTGCGAAACATTCCGCAGCTTCAAGCGAACGCTGAATGTGGCAAAAGTAACCACATAGTGAGCTAACGGAGACCAAACCGCCACATTCTGGAATCTGCTACTCGACTTAGATGCGGCACTTTGGAAGAGTTGTTGTCGACCCGTCTGTGACTGAACTACCGGATTACGATTTCGAAGTTGATCGATTCTGTGCCCTGTGTGGCTCAAAAGAGCTGGTTTACAATCGTTTTCACGGGATCCGTCGACTCGTAGATCCAGCAAGGGCGCGGCGGGGATGGATCGAACTAAATTCGGAATACGGAGTGCATGGTAGATCAAAATTCGCTGGCTTGTTAGTCGCCAGCATGTAGCCATCGTCTCAACCCAGCCAGTAGAGGCCGAGCCAGGGCCATGTTGTTGAAACTGAAAACATTGGTATCGCGGAGCAAGAGAACCGTGTTTCTGTACACGGGGTCTTTCGCCGTGTTTCTGCTTTCGATACTGCTGACGGAGTTACTGTGGAGTTTCATTCAACCGATGCCACTCCCGCTCTATTTTGCGCCTATCGTTGCCGCGTTTTGGGGTGGTTTCGGGCCTGGCCTGTTCGTCGCGGTCATCTCAGCTCTGACGCTCGACTATTGGTACATCCCTCCATACGGCTATTTTGATTGGACGACAGAGAATCTCGTTCGCGTGATCGTGTTTCTTGCCGTGTCGGCGACTATCAGTTGGTTCAACGGCTCCCGCAAGCGATTAATGGATGAGCGTGAAAAACTGTTGCAGCAGGTGTCTGGCTTTAACGAACAACTGTGTCGCGACATCGAGGCTGCTACAAAGGAACTCGCCACCGCGAACGACGTCCTCTTTAAGACGCAACAGCGACTGGCGCGATCCGAACGTCTGGCAGTGGTGGGGCAGATCGCGGCGTCGCTCGCACATGAGATTGGTACTCCGCTGAATTCCATTTCGGGTCACCTCGAATTACTGGCGGCAAATCATCCGAATGATGCTGACACGCAGCGACGCACACTCATTATCGAGCGGCAGTTGTCCTTCATCGTGAGCACCGTCAAGAGACTGCTCGAATGGACACACAAGCGAAGGCTTGTATTTGAGCCGTTAGACGTCAACGCGCTTATCGAGGAACTCTTGTGGCTGGTCAGTCCGACGCTCGAGAAGAATTCGGTGGTGGCGACTCTGAACCGGGAAGATAAACTGCCACTCATACCGGCCCATCGCGATAGTCTCCAGCAGGTTTTTCTGAACCTTATCAACAACAGTATCGAAGCGATGCCGGCCGGCGGTAACATCGAAATCACGACAAGTCTCAATAGTGCCACGGGACGTGCGGAGATACTCTTCCGAGACTCGGGTACCGGCATCGGAGCGGACACAGCCCAGCATCTTTTCGAGCCGATGTGGACCACTAAACCTTCTGGTAGTGGCTTCGGTCTCGTCATCGCTGAAGAAGTTATGAATGATCACGCGGGTGAGATCGCGTTTCTCGAAAATCCGGACGGCGGCGCTATTTTTCGCTTAACGTTACCGTTGGTTCAAAGTGAGATGAAGGAACCTTATCACAGAATTGCGGTGTCAAATGTGGCCTGAAGCCCCGCGCATAATGGTGGTCGACGACGATCCGGTCACGTGTGATCTGCTTTGCGAGGTATTCCAAAAGCAGGGATACATGACGCGGTTCGAGCAGAGCAGCGAAGCAGCCGTCAATGCATTAGGCGCTTTCTGTCCACACGTCATCGTGAGTGACATTCGCATGAAAGCGCGACATGACGGTCTGAACCTGCTGGAACAGGTTCGACGCCAGGCCCCGGAGACTCGCGTCATTCTCATGACGGCCTTTGGTTCGGTTGAAACGGCGGTCCGCGCGGTCAAGGTGGGAGCGTTCGATTACATCAGCAAGCCCTTTCGTATCGATGAAGTACTTTCCACAGTACGCCGCGCGCTACTGGTGCAGGCGCAGGCTCAAAGCCCTGCGGATCTCGGCGATCCTGAAGAAACGGAAGCGGTTTCGTCGCTCGTAGGACGTAATCCCGCGATGCTCGAAATCTACAAAATGATTGGACGCCTCTCGGATGCGCCGGCGGCAGTCTTGATTACGGGCGAGTCAGGCACGGGCAAGGAGTTGATCGCGCGCGCGATTCACATGCATGGGAAGCGTTACTCGGCGCCGTTTGTTGCCGTTAACTGTGGCGCGCTAACGGAGACGCTGCTCGAATCCGAATTGTTTGGCCATGTTAAGGGGTCGTTTACCGGGGCGGTAGCGAACAAGCGCGGTATCTTTGAACAAGCCGGCGGCGGCACTGTGTTCCTCGACGAGATCAGTGAAACCAGCCCGGCACTACAGGTCAAACTACTCCGTGTGCTCCAGGAGCGCGAGATCGTTCCCGTGGGTGGCTGCGCGTCAATAAAGGTCAGCGCTCGCGTAATCGCCGCCACGAACAGCGATCTCGAACGGCTGTCAAAAACCGGATCGTTCCGGCAGGATCTGCTCTACCGGCTGAATGTCATAAATCTCCACCTGCCCGCGCTCCGAGATCGGCGCGACGACATTCCCCTTCTGATCGCACACTTTCTCCGGAAACACACGCCCGCCGGTCAGGTGCCTCCAAGTGTCACCGACCAGGCACTTCTCAGCCTCAGCGCATACTCGTGGCCCGGCAATGTCAGGGAACTGGAAAACGTAATCGAGCGCGCCACGACGCTTTACCAAGGCGGCGCGATCACCTTGAACGATCTACCGCCGAAGATACTGGCTGGAGCAAACGAAGGTGCGGAATCTGCTCAAGCGGATACCGAGGCTACCCAGGGCACGCTGACGATGGACGAACTCGAGCGTCAGCACCTCGTGCAAGTGCTGGGCATGACTGGCGGTAACCGCAAACGCGCCGCCGAGATACTCGGCATCAACCGCCGCACGCTCTATCGCATGGCCGAGCGATTCGGTATCGAGCTTTAGCTTCTCCCACTTCTCCAAACCCAA
>CBFGMX010000212.1:0-8436 GCA_965649955.1 uncultured bacterium | reverse complement strand
TTGTCCTCCGGGAGTTGAGGACTTCTGTCAGCCCGATGTGATCAGCCCGAAGAAGATGCTTTACTCGCTCTTTGCGCAGATGAAGGTGGTTTTTTGATAGACTCCGTCGAAAGATGGAAAAGGAAGGAAAGCCATGAATCCTCACATCAATGAGCTTACTCACGAGACTATCGGCGCTGCCATCGAGGTCCACAGAGAGCTTGGTCCAGGGTTGCTTGAGTCGTCATACCGCGAATGCTTATGTAGAGAACTTCTGCTCCGTGGTATCAACTTTCGGCGAGAGCGCGCATTACCGTTGAAGTATAAGGGCATCGTGCTGAATTGCGGCTATAGAATTGATGTCATTGTTGACGATCTTGTTGTGGTGGAAATTAAATCGGTACAAACCCTGGCTCCCATTCATGACGCTCAGCTACTCACGTATCTCCGCCTTGGTGGGTGGAAGGTGGGCTTGCTAATCAACTTCAACGTTGTTGTGCTCAAAGACGGAATACATCGACGAATACTCTGACTCTGTGTCCTCCGTGTCTCTGTGGTAAATAGAAAAACCACAGAGACACGGAGCACACAGAGGAAACAAAACTTTGATTCGGACTTCTTCTCAATTGACCGCGTTTCTTGTAAGCGCGATTGCTGCCGCTGGTATCTCGTCGTTTGCCGCCGCACAAGAGACGAAAACGCTGCCGAAAGTCGAAGGCTGCGTGTCGTGTCACGGCATGATCGAGCCGATGCACAAGTATGGGACCACCGAGACGCTCGACAGGCTCAAAGATGGAAAAGACGCGGTCGGCTTGAGTTGTACGGCTTGTCACGGTGGCAATCCCGTACCGCGAAAGACGACGGATAGCGCAGCAGAGATCGAACGAATCAAAGGGGAAGCGCACGTGCAGCCGAGGTTCCCGCGCGAGTGGCGAAGAGAAGGGAAGTACAGCGGCGCGAATCCCGAGCGGTCCAACACGTTGTTGAATCGCGAGAGTTGGGAGTTTGTTCGTTTCGTCAATCCGGGCGATCTGCGCGTCGCCGCCAAAACGTGCGGCAGTTCGAGTTGTCATGAAGTCGAATCGCGTAACGTTCCGCGCAGCATGATGACGCATGGCGCGATGCTCTGGGGCGCGGCGCTTTACAACAACGGCAGTTTCCACTTGAAAGATCCGCGTTTCGGCGAGAGCTACAGCGAGAACGGCGAACCGCAAACACTGCTGCAAACGACGACGGACGAAGAGCGACGCGTCAAAGGCTTTCTCAGTTTGATCGATCCGATTCCGCGCTGGGAGATCTCACAACCCGGCAACGTGCTGCGCGTTTTTGAACGCGGCGGGAAACGCCGTTTGGAAGTCGGCCTGCCTGACAAGGAAGAAGAACCCGGAAAACCCGATAAAGGCTTGAGCCCGAGAGGTTTCGGCACCGCAAACCGCACCGATCCCGTGTTTCTGGGTTTGCAAAAGACACGCCTGCTCGATCCGACGTTGAATCATCTCGGCACAAACGACCATCCCGGCGATTACCGATCGTCGGGTTGTTCGGCGTGTCACGTCGTTTACGCCAACGATCGCGATCCCGCGCACTCGGCTTTCTATCAGCAAGCCGGCAATCTCGGACGTTCGCAAACCGCAGACACCACGATTTCAAAAAACGAGTCGGGCCATCCCATCAAACATCAGTTCACGAGCCAGATTCCGAGCTCGCAGTGCATGGTCTGCCACATGCACCCGGGAACGAACATGGTCGCCAGTTACATGGGCTTGACGTGGTGGGACAACGAGAGCGACGGCAGCAAACTCTATCCCGCGAAGCAACACAATCCGAGTCAGGACGAAGAACAGTTGAAACTGAATCGCAATCCTGAAGGATCGAGCCTGCGCGGGTTGTGGTCTGAGTTCGATTTTCTGCAAAAGACCGGCACCGCGGATTTTAATTCGCTCTTGCGCAACACGCAGTTTGCGGATTCGCACGGGCACGGCTGGTTGTTTCGCAAGGTTTTCAAACGCGACCGCAAGGGCAACCTGCTTGATGCGCAGGGAAACGTTGTTGCAGCGGACGACCCGCGGAAGTTCGAGAAGGCGGTCCATCTGAACGACATTCATCTCGAACGCGGCATGCACTGCATCGACTGCCACTTCCGGCAGGACTCGCACGGCGACGGCAATCTTTATAACGAGCCGCGCGCGTCCATCGAGATCACCTGCGAAGACTGCCACGGAACGATTCAACGAAAAGCGACTCTGTTTACGTCTGGTCCTGCGGCCGCGGCTGTGACGGGGGCGGCCGCGGAGCGTCGTAGGAATCAGAACCAGCCGCTGGTGGGCCAGGACCTGACGCGTATTCGTGTCCGAGATCAAGAGGGCACGCGCATTCCACTCTTCCAGCGAGTGACGCGCGATCGAAAACGGAAGGACGAGCAGGGCCGTGACGTCGATCTGAAGACGGGCGACATCATGCAGAACTCAATGGTCGTGCCGGGTCGCTGGTGGCGTGTGCCGCAAACACTCGACACAGTCACTCCCAACGCGCGGGACTACAATGAAAGGTCGCGCTACGCCAAGACCATCCGCAAAGACAACGCGACGTGGGGCGACGTTCCGTCCGACGCAAACTTACTTGCGCATCGCGATAACGATATGACCTGCGTCGCCTGTCATTCGTCCTGGATGACGAGCTGTTTTGGTTGTCACCTGTCGATGCAGGCGAACCGAAAGATGCCGAACCGGCATAACGAGGGAGGCGACACGCGCAACTTCACGCAGTACAACTTTCAGGTGCTGCGTGACGACGTTTTCATGCTGGGCCGCGATGGGACGGTGACTGGAAAGCGTGTCGCGCCGGTGCGTTCGTCTTCTGCCGTGCTGGTGAGTTCGCAAAATCAGAATCGGGAGTGGATCTATTCACAGCAGCAGACGACGTCCGCCGAAGGTTTTGCCGGTCAGGCATTCAACACGCACGTTCCGCACACCGTGCGTTCGACCGAGACGAAGCAGTGCAGCGACTGTCACGTGTCGTCGAAGAACGACAACAACGCCTGGCTGGCGCAGTTGTTGTTACAAGGAACGAACTTCGTCAACTTCATGGGCCGGTACGTGTATGTTGCCGCCGATCATAGTTTGGAAGTCGTCGTGGCGACGGAACAAACCGAGCCGCAGGCGGTGATTGGCAGTACGCTGCAACAGATTGCGTATCCATCGAATTATGAAAAGTTTGTGCGTGGTGGTCGGGAGTTGAAGACGTTTTATGAGCACGTTGGAAATCCGCGCGTGTTGCAGGTTCAGTTACGAGGTGAATATGCCTACGTCGCAGCGGGCGAAGGTGGGTTACGGGTTTACGACGTGGCCCAGATCGACCAGAAAGGGTTTTCGGAACGGATCGTGACGGCGCCAGTGTCGCGTTTTGGTCAGAAGTTCTGGGTCAAGACGAAATACGCGACCGCTGTCGCGGCGCCGACGACGCTGGCTGTTGATCCCGCGCGGACGCGCCGGCCGGAAAATGAAGAGCAACCGATTCATCCGCTTTATGGTTACCTGTACATCGCAGACAAGTACGAAGGGTTGGTCCTTGTTAACGCCGCGACCTTGCTTGACGGCGATCCACTCAACAATTACTTGAAACGCGCCCGCCCGGCGTTCAACCCCGATGGATCACTCAACGGTGCAAACAACATCACCATCGCGGGCACTTACGCTTACATCACCACCGAGAACGCGCTCGTAATCGTCAATATCGACGCTCCATTAAATCCGCGAATCGTTAAGCGAATTCCATTCAAACACCCGCATGCGATCGCAATACAGTTTCGCTACGGGTTCGTGGTTGATGAGGAAGGTTTGAAGGTCGTGGACGTCACGTTGCCGGAACAGGCGCGAGTGGTTGAAGGCGCGCTTGTGCCTCTCGAAGATGCGCACGATGTTTACGTCGCACGCACTTACGCGTACGTTGCGAATGGAAAACACGGCATTGCGATCGTCGACGTGGAGCAGCCGGAGCGGCCCCGTTTGGATCTGCGATACAATGCCGACGGTCAACTCAACGACGTGCATCAAGTGAAGATCGCGATGACTAACGCGAGTTTGTTTGCGTACGTTGCCGACGGCAAGAACGGGCTGCGTGTGCTGCAACTGACCTCTCCCGAGACGATGCCCGAGTATGCTGGGTTCAGCCCACGCCCGCGGCCGGTGCTGATCGCGACGTTCAAAACGAAAGGCGAGGCACTGGCCGTTTCGAAAGGTCTCGATCGCGATCGGGCCGTCGACGAAAGTGGCAACCAGGTGTCGGTATTTGGAAGGCGCGGCGCGCGGCCGTTCACATTTGAAGAGATGATTAGATTGTTGCGAACGAACAATGGGCAGGGTGAGTGGTTCCGCGTTACTGATTTACCGTCTGCGCCACCGGCGAGGTAAGCTGTCCACGGATTTAGACGGATGAAAAGATCGGGAGTTGCAGATCTTCCTCTTCACGGCGGGCGCGTCCCTGTGTGGCTCGCCCAGCGCATGACCAAACTCGGTACAGCGATTACCGAGACTATCGTTCACGATTACGGCACTTCCGCTTTCCTCACACGACTCAGCGATCCATTCTGGTTTCAGGCGCTCGGCGCAGTGATGGGAATGGACTGGCACTCTTCCGGCATCACGACGTCGGTGATGGGGGCGCTCAAACGCGGACTCGCTCCCCGCGCAGACGAACTTGGGCTCTACATCTGCGGAGGCCGCGGCAGGTTTTCACGTCAGACGCCAGACGAGTTGCGTCTGCTCGGCGATCGACGCGGCTTCGATGGCGACGCACTCGTGCGCACAAGCCGCCTGACTGCACGCATCGACAATAACGCCATCGCCGACGGTTTTCAGATCTATTTGCACAACTTCGTTGTCACGGCGGACGGCGAGTGGGCCGTGGTCCAACAGGGTTTGAACGACCGCAGCGGTCTGGCGCGCCGGTATCACTGGCATTCCGCGACGGTCAAAGACTTCGTGGCCGAACCGCACACCGGAATCGTCGGCGAAAACCAGGGCACGATCATGAACCTCGTCGACACCAAAGCGCGGCCCGCCCAGACGGCCTTACTCGAGATCGCTCACGAGCATCCGGACAAGACGTTGAGCGTCGCGCGCCATTTGAAGATGCCGGCGCACCATGAAGTGCGCGAAAAGAACGTCGATCTGAAGCGACTCGGCGCCGTATTGGCCGTTGCATACGAACGCGAGCTTCACGATTTTGCGGAGTTGCTGCTCGTCGAAAACCTTGGCCCACGCACGCTTCAATCACTCGCACTCGTTGCGGAAGTGGTCCATGGTGCGCCCAGCCGTTTCAATGATCCGGCGCGTTTCTCGTTTGCGCTCGGCGGTAAAGACCGTCATCCGTTTCCGGTCCCACTCAAGACCTACGACGAATCGATAAACTTCCTGCGCACCTCGCTCGATGCCGCAAAACTGGGCGACCGCGAAAAGCTCGATGGCTTTCGTCGCCTCGACGGCTTCGTGCGGACCGTCGAAACCCGTCTCGCACCCCACGCAGACTTCGACGCGGTCATCAAACACGAACACTCCATCTCGGCATCTGTCGACGGCCGTTCCGTCTTTGACGATAAATCCCGGCAGCGTTCACTGTTTTAACTGATCGCTGGTTACTGAGGCACGAACCGTGGAACTTGGCGTAACGCCGGGCAACTTTTCAGCGTTCGAATCAACTTCTAGTCCCGTTCGTCTCAGTTTTCATACCGTTCGCGTATTAATTCTTGTTTTCTGGTAAAGCCTTACCCTACAAAACTCGCGAGGAGAAAACCCCATGAAACTCAGAACTCTTTCGCTTCTGTTCTGCCTGCTAGTCGCGGCGGGCGCTGCGTTCGGTCAAGCACCATCACCCAATGATGAGCTGAAAAAAGGCTTCAACGAAGTCAACGACTGGGTTGTCAAGGCGGCTGAGATGGTCCCGGCGGACAAGTACAAGTACAAACCGACGGATACGGTCCGTACGTTCGGCCAGTTGGTCGCACATATCGCCGACTCTTACAACTACTTCTGTGCGCACGGTGTTGGGAACAAGGTCGAGTGGGCGGATCCGGTCGAGAAGGGCAACACGGACAAAGACACGATCATGCCGAAACTGAAGGAAGCCGTCGGCCGCTGTATCGCCGCGTACGACGGGAAGAACGCGCAGTTTGGGCCGTTGTTTGCCAACGTGGGCCACACGAGTCTGCACTACGGTAACATCATCACTTACATGCGGATGATGGGACTGAAACCCCCGTCAAGCTGAGGCCAGGCGAAGAACCCGAGCGCTCCGCGAACGGTCTGCCGGCGCCAATTTTAGTCGTCCGATCATGTGTCATCCGTGTCTTTTTTCACACCGGCGCGGATGACACCGAGATTGCGCACGATTAGAAGATTCCCGCAATATTCCGCGCTTGATTCTGCTACTGCTTTTGTTAACCTGTTTGACGCCCCCACTGGTTTAAGAATCGCCCCGACACAAGAGGCATTAAGGAGTGCGGCTACTGCATTCCTCAGAAGGATTGAAGGAGCAAACTATGAGCTTTAACAGGTTTCGTCCATTCACCGTCGGTTGCATGCTTGCCGCTCTGATGTTGGCTGCACCAATGGTCCTGGGCCAGGTGACGACCACGCAAACAAGCACTGCCACCAGGGAACGCAACACCGCCATTCGCTCAGTTCCCAGCGGCTCGAAGATGAAGTTCAGAGGGGTCGTAATCGAACGCAATGGTGATATGTTCACGATCCGCGACCGTAGTCGCGCAGACTATCAGGTTCTCATAACAGACAATACCAGTATCAAAACTCACGGTGGGTTCTTACGCAGCGGAAAGAAGTATCCGGTGACCGATATTCTGCGCGGGTTGATTGTGGAAGTTGAAGGACGCGGCGACAACCAGGGCACGCTCGTGGCGGAGAAGATCCGCTTTAACGAGTCGGACATGCGCGCGGCGATCACCAGCGATACGCGCGTGAGCCCGGTTGAAGCAAACCAGGAACGCATTGCGGGTCAGATGGATGAGCTTTATGCCGTAGCCGCCGAAGCTCGCGCTGAAGTGAAAGCGGTGAACGAACGCGTCTCAGCACTCGACGACTACGACGTGCAGGAGTCAGTCGCCGTAACGTTCAGAACGAACAGCTCGGTGTTGTCGCCAGAGGCCAAGCAGCAACTCGACGAACTCGCGGCCAAGACACAGGGCGCGAAGGCGTTCATGATCGAAGTTGCGGGCCATACCGATGCCACCGGCGGCGAAGCCAAGAACTTCCGTTTAAGCCGCGCACGTGCTGAAGCAGTGGTTCAGTACCTCGCAGTGCAGCACAAGATTCCGCTGCGGCGGTTTGTGACCCCGATGGGTTACGGAAAAACGGACGCAGTTGCCGACAACACAACTGCGGCCGGGCGCCAGCAGAACCGTCGCGTTGAAGTGAAGATGATCATCAATCGGGGTATGAACCAGTCAGGAACGACCCCGACGACCTCGTCAGCGCGTCCGTAGTAGTTAGGTACAAACGGTGCCAACACATTTTTACCTGTCCGTGTTCTCGAACAGGGAACACGGATAGGTGTTTTTGCATCGTATACGGTTTCGCATCCCAAGACCCGTTTTCGTCCATTTCCTCCACCGCATATCGTGGGATTGGCTCAATAACAAGGCTTTTTCATGCCTTTTCCGTGGCCTCACGTTTGCACTAGGCAACCCTACCATGACAAACGCAGAAGTCTTCCCAATTGTGCAGAGCGGCTTCGCCGCAAAGTCGAAAACGCAGCAGCTCGCGCCGCAGTCTGATCACGCGCTGGCGATCGCGGCCGGCCAGGGCGACATGGGCGCATTTGAACAGTTATATGAACGACACAACCGTCGCGTGTATTCGCTGTGTCTGCGCATGACACAGAACGCAGCCGAAGCAGAGGATCTCGCGCAGGAGGCGTTCATCCAGCTATTTCGCAAGATCGGCAGCTTTCGCGGAGAGTCGGCGTTCACGACGTGGTTGCACCGGCTGACGGTGAACCAGTGTTTGATGCACTTCCGCAAGCGCAGCGTGAAGCTCGAAAAGACGACCGAGGAAGGTGAAACGCCGGTGCAGATCGTTCGCGGGACTGAGAACCCGAATGCGATGCCGGTGATGGATCGAATCGCGCTCGACAACGCGCTGAAACAGTTGCCGCCGGGATATCGCACCGTGTTTGTGTTGCACGACATCGAAGGCCACGAGCACGAGGAGATCGCTAGGATGCTCGGCGTTGCGGTCGGCACTTCCAAATCACAGTTGCACAAAGCACGTATGAAACTGCGCAAGCTTCTCAAGACGCGCAACACGGCCTCGAAGAATTAACTACGTCAGTGCTCCTCAGTTTACCGCTTGCATTGTGCAGCCACTTGGTTGCATAAAGGCAAGCGGTTTTTGTTTTGGCTAACGGAGACAACTGAATGAGCGAACCGAAGGTTACATTCTACCG
>CBFGMX010000211.1:0-8505 GCA_965649955.1 uncultured bacterium | reverse complement strand
TGGTGTAAGAACAGAGTGTGATGATGACGGCGAGTTGAATGAACGTGTGGAACATTGCTGGTCAGTATAGTCTTTTCAGTCTGTGGGTGATGAATACGTCGCTAACGATCCTACACTACTCTTCATTTCAGATGCGCGACCTGCTACTTTGTTGTCGTTATGCCTCACAAGAAAAATCTCACAACGGCATTGGTCGGCACGTGCTGGAGAGCCAATGCATTCCTACGGATCCGGCTTTGTGGTCTATCGATTCGGCCGACGAGTTTTGGCAAGTCAGGAGAGAGCTGTTAGCAGATTCGTTTAACGAATACATCCGTAAGTCACTGCCGTCTCGACGGCTCTAACGTATGAGCTAAGAGATTAATTATTCGAACAGAAGTGGTAATAACTCGAAAAATGCTCGAATTGCTCGAGTCTTTGTGTCACGCTTCTTTCACCAGATTGCACAAACTTCACGTAATACCGTCTTCGTTCTCTCGGTGGATCGCTCAAGCATCGTGGCCGAGAAGTGGGCCAGGCAATCGTCATCACTAACGCCCACCGAATTAGCCGCGTATTGCAATGAGCTCATTGGCAAAAAGGTATTCGATTACGATTTGATGTCTGCGAGGCTTTCAACCACCATGACCGAACCCGTTCGTTCACAAGTATTCGTTGGATGAATCGTCGTATCGTGTAAAGTTGTTCGCGTAGCTCGCTCGTGGCGAGAAATCGTCGGCCGGCCAGCAATGATCTGTTGAATATATATCGAATATGTATATACTGTAGTCGATGCATTTCGAATGGGACGAAGATAAAGCCCAACAGAATGCCAAAAAGCATCGTGTCTCGTTCGAACAGGCCCAAGAAATATTCAACGATCCCCGCGCGGTCCCCTTTGAAGACCTGGAGCATTCTAGCAATGAAGAAACTCGATACGTAATGATCGGAATGTCTTCAATCGGTCTCTTGTTTGTTTCATTTGCTTATCGCGACGAGTTTGTACGACTGATCTCGGCACGGCGTGCCGAGAAATGGATGGTGAAGGCATATGAGGACGAAAAGTAAGCGCGCGCCGGGGCTAGATCCGAAGCGATTTAAGCGATTGCCGCGTGGCGCTTTTATGGCTAACTCCGGTGAAACAGAAGCTCGTAATACCAAGGTGAGAATCTCGATTCTGATCGATCTCGATGTTCTGAATTTCTTCAAAGAGAAAGCATCTAAGGCAGGAGCGCCAGCTTATCAAACCCAAATTAACCAGGTGCTGCGAGCTCAAATGGAAGGGAAAGAGGCGACTGACGCCAAGATCTTGGCACAAGACGATCGTTTCATTCGAGCAGTCGCGAAACGTGTTAAGGAATTATCGACAAAGCGCCGAAGTGCCTGAGTCCACTTCGCGCTTAAAACTCTCAATGCCATGACCGGCAAATCAGGATGTTCATAGCAAGCCACAAGACCCGCAACAAAAGCCTCGCCTACCAAGCGCCGGGCCATCGCCCAGAAAACCGCTAAGCGCACTGGAAATGAAATGGCCTAAACGCAGGGAGCCGTATTACGCATATCATTCGCGGCGGACATAGGTCAGTGCTGATTTTGTCAGCTTTGCATGAAGAGTGAGTTTCACAGAGTTTAGTCAAGATTCCAGTCGAGCGTTTAGAAAAGGCGATCTTTCTCATTCGTGGTGAGAAGGTGATGCTCGATCGAGATTTGGCTGAGTTGTATGGCGTGGAGACCCGGACGGTAAACCAAAGTGTCAGACGTAATCCGGAACGATTCCTCCCGATTTCATGTTGGAGCTAACTCGCGATGAGATCGCAGGGATATCACAATTTGTGACATCCTCCAATCTGAAGTTCTCCAAGCGCGTCACGGCTTTCACGGAGCAAGGGGTAGCAATGTTGTCCAGCGTGTTGCGCAGCAAGCGAGCGATCGCCGTAAACGTTGAGATAATGAGAACGTTTGTCAGGCTGCGCCAGATCATCACTTCAAATAAGGAATTGGCTCGTCGGCTCGATGAGCTTGAGGGAAAATATGATCGGCATGACAGGCAATTCAAAGCAGTCTTTGATGCAATTCGGCTGCTGATGAACCCGAGGCCGCGCGAGCAAAAGGAAATTGGCTTTCGTCCCAAACCACTGAAAAAGTGAAATAAATGCGAAGCTCGTAGGGTCGCGTCTGATAGGGGTCGGTTGATTGTTTGGCATGCTCCCAGAATTCCAAAGCCGCAGGGTGGCAGGCCGGTTCCGCGGCGCACTCAGCAAGTGCCGATTCAAGCTGGAAGACGTGAAGGTGCAAACAAACCATCACATAAGGTAGCTAAGAAGAAGTAGGATCACTTTAAACCGCTCAAATTCGGTGTGCGTTCATGTCTTTGGCTGCGCGAATTTGTCTTTGCTGGACCATGTTCAAGCGCTTCAGCATATAGCCTTGTTTTAGAAATTGCCCGAATTCTAAAATAAGCAACTCTACACGCGTCGCTTATTAAAGGCAGCTTTAATACGTCGGATCTAGCGGGTTTCTTATTTTGCGCGCCGGAAATCATGACAGCCAAGCCCGGTCATTTCGCCATTCTTGCTCTCGCCTTGATGTTGACGCTTTTGCCCGCTGCGATCGCACAGACAACACGTAACAAAATCCCGATCCTCTCAGTGAATCCATCAAACATCGTGGCCAAGGTAAGTGACAGCGCCCGGCAATCGCCATCTTTAACGCCCGCCGAACTAGCCGCGTACGGCAACGACCTGATTGCCGAAAACGGATTCGATTACAATTTTGATGTCTGCGAAGCTCTCAACCACCTTGACCGAATGCGCATGCCGCCGGAGGAGCTGACCTATCAAATGACTCTAACTAATGGAGGCAAAACCTCCTTCCAATTCGCAATCGGAGATCTCAATGACGCGCTCTGTGGTGAATGCTGGACTTTCATTCCCAGTCTTCAGGTTACAGATAAAGAAATGACTTTAATCGCCGAAGGCAAGCGGTATAGCGTCAAGCGGCCGACATCGTTTTATCTCGACCACGCACAACTCGTGGACGAAACGTTGAAGAAAGTAAAAAGGACCTGGCAATTACCTTATCAGGCCATGCCGTCAGGGATCTCGGCTGATGGCGCCAAGCTCTATGTCGACTTTTATAACGGGTCAGGACTCGATCATTTGGTACTGGAGCTGTCGGAGAACGGACCGCCGCAATTTCGCGACCGGGCAGTGATAAAGTCGAGCGAAGGTAAATTTATAGAAAACCATCCCACAGACGCGGCCAATGCCTATCTTTCGTTTATGAGTTTTCGCGTGGGTGAAAAGACTTATCGTGTAAAATTCTGGGCGCCTTGCACGTAGGTGAAAGTTGAAATCCGAAGTCACGCGAACGCGGAGAAGACAAAGGTGGACCAGTGATAACTACAACAGTTGATGCTTACGCCGAGCGCCTGAAAGGCCTGCGGGGGATGGTCGGCAACACTCCCTTGCTCGCCATCCACTTTACTTTCAACGGCCGCAAGCGCGTCATCTACGCCAAAGCCGAGCATATGAACATGACCGGCAGCATCAAGGACCGGATGGCCTACCACATCCTCGCCGACGCTTACCGGCTTGGCAGACTGAAACCTGGAGACACGATCGTCGAGGCGACCTCCGGCAACACCGGCATTTCGTTCGCCGCACTCGGGCGTGCGCTGGGCCACCCGGTCGAGATCTTCATGCCTGACTGGATGAGTCAGGAGCGCGTCTCGTTAATCCGCAGCCTCGGCGCGAAGATCTGTCCGGTCAGTCGCGAGCAGGGCGGGTTTCACGGCAGCATTCGAATGGCTGAAGAAGTCGCCAACGCATCTCCGCACGTCTTCCTCCCCTGCCAGTTCTCCAACTGCGCGAACGTCGAGGCGCACGAGCAGACCACCGGCCCCGAAATCTGGCGGCAACTCGAAGTGTTCTTCAAAGAGACGGACGCGTTTGTCGCCGGCGTGGGCACCGGCGGCACGATCATGGGCGTCGGTCGGTACCTGCGTGGGCGCGAGAAGTCAATCAGAGTCCACCCCGTTGAGCCGGCCGAGTCGCCGACGCTCTCGACGGGACACAAGGTGGGCCAACATCGGATCCAGGGCATTTCCGACGAGTTCATCCCGGCCATTGTCCAGCTTGACGAGTTGGACCACGTAATCGCCGTCAACGATGGCGACGCGATCTTGATGGCCCAGAAGCTGGCCGCACAGCTTGGACTTGCGGTCGGCATCTCTTCGGGCGCAAATTTCATCGCGGCGCTGATGGCGCAGAATGAACTTGGTGACGACGCCGTCGTGGCGACGGTCTTTGCCGATAGCAACAAGAAATACCTGAGTACAGACCTGTTGCGGGAGGAGCCTGTAAGGGACGGCTACCTTTCTCCGAACGTCACACTTTCCCATTTCGAAGCGGCCAGGAAGTACAAAGATTGCGGCGCGACATGTTGACGGCGCTATTCGATTGGAATCGTCAAATCGCCTGCCAGTAATTCCTGTGGAACTTGTTCGAACGAATACGTGGAGCTCGAGCGGTTAAGCTCAAACACCCAGATCATGTCGTAACGATCCTCCGGCCACTCTGCCGGCGCCCCCTTCTTTTCCCCGAGAATTAACGACGCGATATCCGGGAGGTACTCGCGTTGCCAGCAGATGAGCACCACTCCAGCTCGGGAGAACACGTCCTCGATCATCTTTTTAAATTCAGCCCTCTGATAATCGGAGTTGATTTTGATTGAGAGTTTCTCGCCCAGAGGCGTGAGTGTTTGCAGCGGGCGCCGGCTGCCTTTGCGTAACAGAGGTTTCGACGCGTACAGGAACAGCGGTCTCGCGAGAGAGGGGTGTTGAAAATCGCCGTGGGCCGGTGCCAGGAGACTTGTTAGTGCGCCTGCTCTTTGCCAACCGCGAACTGTCAGTGCCTCTTTACTGCGGAGTCCTTTTCGGTTGACGCCGAAAGGGGCATTATCCTTGGCAGGCTTTTCAGCGTGCCGCAGCAACATGATCTTGGTGGCGCGTCGAAGTTGGTTGCTCATGCGTTGTTCAGACGATTATTACCGATAATTAAGATATCGTGTACCTTGTTTTTTATGGGCGTGACCAAAATCAGCATTGAAGTCGTAAGCCGGATCGAAGCCGGCCAGATCCTTTGTTCGCCGGGACGGTGTGCCGAAATCACTTACCTCGTATCGATCGGCGACGGGGACGATCCGCTTCCGCACGGTTTCGCTAACGTGGAGCGCAAGTCGCGTTTACGGATCGCCGATGTCGTAACAGACGAAGGCGCAACGATGGACGACGTGCGACAAATAATTGATTTGGCCGAGCAGCTTCGATCGGAGAGTGGCACGTTGCTGATCCACTGCGAGGCCGGCGTAAGTCGCTCAACGGCCACCGCGCTGATCATGTACGCATACTGGTTGGGCCAGGGCAGCGAGGACGAAGCAATGCAACGCGTCATCGCGCAACGCCCTTATGCGATACCGAACCGGCGCATGGTGGCCCTGGCTGATAGGCTTCTGGGTCTCGGTGGCAACTTGTTACGAGCGCGCGACGAGTCGGTGTCCTCACTTTGGGCCGATTATGACGACGATCGATAACCCCGCACTCCCAAGGCTTACGTCACATCGAAGCCCCTCAGCGCGGGTCGTAATTCACGCGCACACTGCGCGAAAAACCCGTCACTCCTGATCGAGTTACCTTCGGACAGCCGCCGATCGAGACTTCGCGAAGATGCGGCAGGGTCGTTAAAAACCGAATGCCGGCGTCTGTGATGAATTTGCAACCCTCGAATGAGATCTCCTCGAGCGACTTAATCCGACTCAACAGCTCGAGACTGACGTCGGTAATCAACGTGTAACCCGCATGATACTTCTTGAGGTTTGGCATCCCGGCTAAGTAACTCGTTGCCACGTCGCCAGTGTCGCGGCAGTACATCAGAACCAACGATTCAAGTTGTTCGCAGCGGCCGATGTGACGAAACCCTTCGTCGCCAACGTCCATCGGTACCAGCTCTTTCAGAGAAGGGAAGTCAGGCAAACTCGCGAGCGCTGCGTCATCAACGAACTTGCAACTTACGGCCAAACCTTTCAAGGCCGGCATCCTCGACATCGCAACAAACCCCGGTCCTTTCAAGTTCGGGCACTCGCGTCCCCAGATGTACTCAATTGTTTGTGACCGACTTAGCGATTCAAAACCGCTGTCAGTAGCGACGGCGCCCTGGCCCATCAGCATGCGGAGCTTTGGCAGCGCCGCAAGATGTCGCATCGCGTCGTCGTCGCAAAGTTGATCCTGACAACCGACGTAAACGAGATTCGATAAGCCATCGAGACCTTGCAAATCATTACCGCGAAGACGCGACGTGTGCCAGAAGAAACTCAAACCAAAGAGTCCATCGAGTCCACGCAGGTTGTTCACGCCCTGCCGTGTGAATGGTCCATCGATTAGCAGATCGTTGGGCTCGGCACTGAACGACATCAGCCCGAATCTTGGTTCTTCGGCCGGTCGCGTCTTGAACGCGGGAAATTGGTGCAGCAGGGCGAGACCGTCGTCGCTGACGTTGCGGCCGGTCTTGAAGCGACGCAGTTTGGGTTTTCCTGACAGTGCGGCGATCGCGCCGTCGCCTGTGTTGCAGCCCAATAGATCAACTTCCTCCAATTGATCGCACACGCTGAGATTCGCAGTTCCTTTATCACTGACGTTGGCTTGCCAAAACATGCGGAAGACACGCAATTCGCGCAGGTGACCAAGTGCTTGCAGGCCACGGTCGGTGATCTGACCGCCAAGCGTCAATTCTCGCAATTGCGGCATACGGGCGAGGTACTGAAGGCCTTTGTCTGTCAGGCGTTTTGAGCCGTCGAGGTTGAGCGACGTGATCTGATCGAGTTGCGAAATGATTTGGAGATCGTCATCGCCGACGAGATTTCCCGAGTTGATGCTCGTGAGTCCCAGTTCGCTCGCGACGGCACAGAGGTTCTCCCAGTCTTTGCTCGACATTGGCTGGCGTGGTTCGATGCTGTTGTTGGTCCAATCGATGCGATAGAAAGGAGGCTTGGTGCTCAAGACGTATGGCGCCGAATGTGGATCGGGATCGGCTTCGTTAATCGATTGCACTAACTCGTTCCAATCTTTGAAGCCGTACAGGTTGGAGACGACAATCTGCGCATCGACTAGCGTGAAGTTGTTTATGCGTCGTTCAGTGTCAGGCAGGTTGAACAGCTTGTCTCGGATGAAGTCGCGAATTTGGTCGACGTTGAGCGTGCTATGAAAGAGATCGTTCAGTCGCGTCACGGCTTCCGGGGCGGCCAGGTTGTAGACCGCGACGAGATCTTCTGCGATCCGCTGGTGCTGGTCCACGCCCGGCAATTTAGTGGCCTGGATGTAGTGAACGAGCCTGGGCCAGCTTTCGAAGCCGTGCTCGCGAGCAAGGACGAACTGGGAATCTGCCAGAATCGGATCGGAAACGTTTGCTTTATGTTTGCGCAGCCGTTCGGCGGCAGACGGATCACCACTGCGTAATTGGCGCAGCAACTCTTTGGCTTGTTTGCGAAGTTGGTCCAGTGAAGGACGGTTGGGTAGACGAGATGTGGAATCAGACATGTTGATCTCCTTTCGTTAGCGCCCGTGTCCGCACGCGGGCCAAAAGAAGATCGAGTTTGTAGAAGATAGATCGCAGGTGGGCTCAGCCCTTTCCGCGGACGGGTTGCGGCCTGTTACGCGGCCGTAATAGTAACCGGCCGGTTATCGGTGAGCAACGGTGATGAGACTACAGCAATGAAGTGTTTTTCAACATAACTTTCCTTTCGTTACCCACTTTGAACAATAAAGGGGCTAAAGCGGATGAAGAGGTCTCCCGCAAAGGCGCAAAGACGCAAAGTGAACTCGTGTTTCTAACTGCTTTCTTTGCGTCTTTGCGCCTTGGCGCGAGAAATATTCTGCCCACAGAGCACGCACATAGATTTGAGTACTTTTTGTGCAAAGCCTTCGGTACCTACAGAGCGAAGATCAATTCCCTTTGCCTTTCCTGAATTCTTCCATCTTCATCAGATAGTTGATCGTTCCGTCAGTTTCGATTCGATAGACAAACTGTTTTGTGCCGACATACTGCGGCACGGAAGGGCGGCGGGCCAGGACGTGGAAGACGTCTGTATCTTCGGGTATATCGTCCAGGACAGCGGTGTGAAAGCCTGCTTGTAACGCGTTCTCATTCTCACCTGTTTTGTATTCGATGATTGCTTTGTGCAGTTGGCGTTTTTCGACGATCTTTGAACCGTCGGCCGAAACAAGGTAGCGTGCGTCGCCGCCCAATGGGAAAACGCCGTTCTCCGTTTGTGCGGGAACGACGTATACATGCAACTGTTTCGACGCGGCAGGCAGAACTGCGACGTTATAAGGTCTTTCTGCGCCAGTGAATTCGGCTAATGAAATCTCGATCGCTTTCGCGGCAGAAAGAAAGAAGTCTGTGTCTACTTTCGCAGGGTTGTGCCTCTTCACAGTGAATTCTTTTGGCGTCGCAGCCTGGGTGGCTTCGTAGG
>CBFGMX010000210.1:0-8556 GCA_965649955.1 uncultured bacterium | reverse complement strand
TGACGGTGGAAGATTAGCCACAAAGAGGCACAAGACTAAGACACAAAAGGCACAAGATTAAGACACGAAGAGGCGCGAGAACACAAGGGGGCACGAGAACACAAGAGGCACAAGAGAGGAAGCTTCAAAGAGATACTAATCTGTTCGACTGAACCCCGAACCTCTCTTATGCCTTTTTGTGCCTCTTGTGTTTCTTGTGCCTCTTTTTGGCTAAAAGACCGAGCGACGGATTCAGTCCTCGCGAGTGAAATCGACGGTCGGCAGAAACTTCGGTGGCCGCCGCACCTTCGTTGCTTGTTCAAACGCGTAGGCGATCTTGATCAGTGTCGGCTCACTGTACGCGCCCCCGAAGAATGAAATACCGACCGGTAGACCATAGATATATCCCGCAGGCACGGTGATGTGTGGATAGCCGGCAACTGCCGACGTAGACGAGTAACCACCGCTGAAGTGATCTCCGTTGAGCCAATCCGTCGGCCAGGGCGGTCCGCCGGTCGGAGCGATCAGTGCATCTAGACGCATCTTCTTCATGATGAAGTCGATGCCCTGTGTTCGCGTCAGCAGGTGGTTCTTTCGCAACGCCTGAAGATACTTGCGCTCGGTGAGTGGTCCTTTCGCTTCCGCCTTTTCAAAGATGTCCTGGCCGAAGAAGGGCATCTCGAAATCGGGCTTCGATTCGTTGAAAGCGATCAACTGTTTCAGTGACCGTATCGGCGTAGTTGCGCCAAGGCTCTGGAAATACGCGTTCAGATCGGCTTTGAACTCATACAGCAACACTTCGAATTCTGAATCGTCGAATTTACCCGTGGTCGGGATGTCGGCGGGATTGAAAACGTCAGCGCCGAGCCGGCCGAGCATGCGCATGAGTTCCTTCATCAACTCGTCAACGTGCTGATTGAAGCCCAAATGCTTGCGGGCTACGCCGATTCGCATTCCCTGCAAACCGTTCTTGTCGAGAAAGCGAGTGTAATCCGTGTACGACTTGCCGCGACTCTCCGCGGTCTTCTTGTCGCGCGGATCTTCGCCGGTCAATGCGCCGAGGAGAATCGCGGCGTCTGTAACCGTTCGCGCCATAGGACCAGCCGTGTCCTGACTGTGTGAAATCGGAATGATTCCCGAGCGGCTGACAAGACCGACGGTCGGTTTGATACCGACGAGCGAGTTTGCCGATGACGGACAAACGATCGATCCGTCGGTTTCGGTCCCGATCGCCGCGGCGCAAAGGTTCGCCGAAGCCGCGACGCCGGATCCGGAGCTCGAACCGCAGGGATTGCGATCAAGCACGTACGGGTTCTTTGTTTGTCCGCCGCGCGCACTCCAGCCACTCGACGATTTCGTCGAACGAAAGTTGGCCCATTCGCTGAGATTCGTTTTCCCAAGAATGACCGCACCCGCATCGCGCAACTTCTTCACGACGAACGCGTCCTGAAACGGTTTGGCGCCGAGCAGTGCGAGCGATCCGGCGGTCGTCATCATGCGGTCGTGCGTGTCGATGTTGTCTTTTATCAGGATCGGAATGCCGTGCAACGGGCCACGCGGGCCTCGCTCTTTGCGTTCGCGATCGAGAGCGGCGGCGATCGCCTCTGCGTCAGGGTTGAGTTCGATGACGGACTTTAGCGTCGGACCTTTTTTGTCGATGTCGTTGATGCGGTCGGTGTACTTCTCGACGAGCGAACGGGAGGAATACTTTCCGGACTGCATGCCTTGTTGCAGATCCGCGATGGTGAGTTCGTCGAGTTCAAACGCGGGTGGCGGTTTAAATGCTGCTGTCGGTTTGGTAGCTGCAACTGCCAGCGCCGTAACAGTTGTTTGTAGAAAGTTTCGGCGTTTCATTCAGGGGGCGCGGTTTTTCGCGAGTGTTCTTAGTTTGGTCTGATCTTGAACGAGTTGAAGAACCGGTTGGTAGTAAGCGGATCCTCCTGGTCCTTCGGGTAACCGATGACGATCTGATAAGGCCGGCGACCGACCATGTAAACACGCGACTTGAAGGTCCTGTCTCCCTTCTCCGCTACAAACTCAAGCGCCTCGTAGCCGTCGATTCTCAAAGGACGAGTGCTTATGAGTGTCGCCTTAATGCCTTTGACGAAGTTATCGCGGTTAGCAGCGAGTTCGCTCTGCTTGTTGAAATTGAAACTCGGATCGTAATCCACCCAGCCGATGAGATAGACGTTCTGGGTATCGCGCACGACGAACAGGTGAGTTGTGTAGGGTCCATGTTCGCTGGGGGTCGTCTCCGTTTTATCGGTTGGCATCTCGGGCATCAGAACGGAGAAGCGGCCCAACTGGGAATCAAACCTGACCCATCCCGCATCGTTCGGGTCCGAGACGGTGCGCGGTGTCGGAGTTGGCGCTGGTCTGGAGGGACGGCTGGTATGTTCCTGCGCGACGACCGCGCCACTCAGCCCCAGCGTGATTAGGAGGACAACTAAGAATCGGCTCATATAAATCCCCTTCAAAAGTGCTCAAAGACTCACAGGCTTATACCACGGATCGACCGCAGATGACACGGATTTGAACGCCTTGTAAGCTATCGCCGTCAATGGAATCAAAAAATACACAGGTGGCGATCGTGGGCCGTCCCAACGTGGGCAAATCCACGCTTTTCAACCGTCTCGTCGGCGAGCGGCGCGCAATCGTCGGCGACGAGCCAGGCATCACGCGCGATCGCATTTACGGGCAGGTCGAGTGGGCCGGTAAGCAGTTTTCACTGATCGACACGGGCGGCATCGTGCCGGACGACGATGCCGTAATCCCCGCCAATATTTTGAAGCAGGCCGGAATGGCGATCGACGAGTCGCAGTTGCTCGTTTGGGTCGTCGATGCGCGCGCCGGCATTACGCAACTCGATGAAGAACTCGCCGCCCTGCTCCGTTCCACCGGAAAACCCGTGCTGATCGCCGCAAACAAGAGTGACTCCGCAAAACAGGAGAGCGAGAGCACGGAGTTCTACCGATTTGGGTTCGACGACGTGTTTCCAATCTCTGCTGAACAGGGAATCGGGGTCGGCGACCTTCTTGATCGCATCGTCGAGACACTCGAACACGAAACACTGGAGCCGGCCGAACCCGCGGAGCAGCGTGAACTGAGACTCGCGATAGTCGGTCGGCCCAACGTCGGGAAGTCGTCTTTGTTGAACCGCATCCTCGGTGAAGACCGCGTCATCGTTTCACCGGTCGCGGGAACGACACGCGACGCGATTGACACCGTCCTCAAAACACCGGAACGAGATTTCCGGATCATCGACACTGCCGGCATCCGTCGCAAAGGCAAGACCGACGAGATGACGGAGAAGTTGTCGGTGATCATGGCGCGAAAGAGTCTCGAACGCGCCGACGTTGCGATCGTGATTATCGACGCGGAAGAGGGAGTTACAGCGCTCGATGCGAACATCGCGGGCTACGCGTTAGACGAGGGCTGTTCGATCATCATCGCCGTTAATAAATGGGACGCAGTGAAAGATAAGGAAACGAACACGGCGATCGAGTTCGAGCGGAGCCTGCGCGACAAAATGAAGTTTCTTGACTGGGCGCCGGTAATAACGATCTCCGCGCTGAGCGGACAACGAGTCGATCGAATCCTGCCGCTGGTTTTGAAGGCTGATGAGGCGCGTAACCGGCGAATTCCGACTTCCCAGTTGAACGACTTTTTCGAAAGGGCGGTCGCGCAACCGCGTGGTGGAAGTGCGCCGTCGCCGGGAAAAAGCGGGTATTCGCGACTGAAGGTCCAGTATCTCACGCAGGTCGGAATTAGACCGCCGACTTTCGTGTTGTTTACGTCGGGCGGCAAGCCGGGTCTGCACTTTTCCTACGTACGTTATATACAGAATCGACTGCGCGAAGAGTTTGACTTCTTCGCGACGCCTTTGAGACTCGTGGAGAAGCACAAGAAGAAAAAGCAATAGTTCCCGCAAAGACGCAAAGGCGCAAAGGAAGACGCAAAGATCCACCAGATCCAGGAAAGTACTTGGTACTTTGTACTTGGTGCTTTGTACTTAGTACTTTGTTCGAAGTTCGAGCGGGGTCTCCCGTCACTGAACAAAGCACTAAGTACCAATTCTTGCGGCAACACGCTTTTCTTTGCGTCTTTCTACTTTGCGTCTTTGCGCCTTTGCGCAAGACTTTTTTGCATACTGCAAAACCGAGTTCCATGAATTCACTCTCTCCAGCGCTGCGTTTCCAGATCGATGCCCAGGTTGGCGAGGCGCGCGCAGGCACCCTCACCACTCGTCGCGGTCCGATCGAAACACCTGTCTTCATGCCTGTCGGGACCGCCGGTACGGTGAAAGGAATTCGTTTCGAAGAACTCGAGTCTGACGATCTCGACGCGCGGATAATCCTCGGCAACACGTATCACCTGTGGTTGCGACCCGGTATCGACGTCATCAAAGCCGCCGGTGGACTTCATCGTTTCACCGGTTGGGACCGTGCACTGTTGACGGATTCCGGGGGGTTTCAAGTATGGAGTCTCGGCGCTTTGCGCAAGATCAGCGAAGAAGGAACGGAGTTTCGGTCGCACGTCGACGGATCGCTGCGGTTTTTATCGCCCGAAGTGTCGATGGAAGTTCAGGCGGCGCTTGGCTCGGACATAGTGATGGTGTTTGACGAGTGCGCGCCCGGCAAGGCGAGTCGCGAAGACACGGAACGCAGCATGCAGTTGACCACGCGCTGGGCCCGGCGCTCAAGAACAGCATTCGATGAACAGCAAGCCGCCGGCGCTGATACCGGACGCGTCGAAGCGGAAACACTCAGCGGCGCACAAGCATTGTTTGGCATTGTTCAAGGCGCCAGTCATATGGATTTGCGGCGACAAAGTCTCGAGCAGACCGTGGAGATAGGTTTCGACGGCTACGCCATCGGCGGACTGAGCGTCGGTGAAGAGAAGTCGGTAATGTTTGAAGTAATAGACGAGATCGCGCCGAGATTGCCGAGAGACTTTCCACGATACCTGATGGGCGTCGGCACGCCTGAAGATCTCGTGGAATCGGTCGCGCGGGGCGTCGACATGTTTGACTGCGTTTTGCCGACGCGCAATGGACGCACGGGCCAGGCGTTTACGTCCCGAGGCAAGTTGAACATCAAAAACGCCCAATGGACGAAGGATAATCGCCCCCTTGACGAGTCGTGCCCGTGCTCGGTTTGCCGCCGGCACACGCGCGCTTATCTCAGGCATTTATATATGAGTGGGGAAATGCTCGGGAGTATCCTGTTGACCCACCACAATCTGGCCTTCTTCCTTGACACCATGCGAGGGGTGAGGCAATCTATCCGGTCTGGCGATTTCCCTAAATTTCGGCGAGAGTTCACCGAGCGGCTGAGTGCGAATGGTGAATAGCGGTTCGCTGCCTCGCCGCTTTGTTTGTTGCTAACAACTAAAAACTAAATGCACACTTTCCTGATCTTCTTTCAGAACGGCTTAGGCGGATTAGCGCAACTCCTGCCGATCGTCCTAATAATGGTTGTCTTCTATGTCCTGCTAATAAGGCCTCAGCAGAAGCGACAACGACAACTCCAGGAGACGATTGCCACGCTGAAGATCGGCGATCGCGTAGTAACCACCGGCGGAGTCATCGGCGTGATCACCACCGTGCGCGAAGCCAGTTTCCTGATCCGCAGCGCCGACAAGACAATCCTGGAAATCGCGCGTTCCGCCATCGCTGGAATCGACGAAGAGGGGAAGCAGGCCGGTTGAGATACGAGCTTTAAAATGAAGAAAAAGCACCTCCTTCACCGCACAATCATCATCCTTATAGTTACGCTGGTTGGTCTGTATCTGGTGATCGGTCCGCGGCGCCGTCCAACCCTGAGGGACTTCACCTGGTCGGGCATCAAGGCGACGATGGCGTCGAATATCCATCTCGGTCTCGATCTTCAGGGCGGATCGCATCTCGTTATGCGCGTAAAGACCGAGGACTATCTCAAACGTCTGACCGACGAAGCCTATGTCTCCGCGCAGAACGCCGCGAAAGATGCGGGTTTTGAGGTCAAAGACGGCAGATCTGAAACAAACGCCGGAAACTATCGAGTAATTCTCGAAGCAGCCGACCAGTCAAAGGTCGGCGAGATCAAGGAAGCGATCGACAAAAAGGTCGAACTTGCGGATTCCTCAGTCTGGGCCTACTCCACTTCCGGTGCGCAAATGATCTGGACGATGACCGGCACCGCGCAGAGAGTGCTCGCCGATGAAGCAACGAACCAGGCGCTCACGATCATTGACCGCCGCATCAATGCACTCGGCGTTACCGAGCCGACTCTGCAAACGCACGGCGCACAGACCGCACATCAGATCCTGCTGCAAATGCCCGGTGTGTCGGACCCCGAACGTGTCAAGGAAATCATCAAAGGCGAGTCGCGCCTTGAACTGGTTCACGTGATTGGTCCACCCAGCCCGGCGCCGCCAAGCACGTACCCGTCGCGAGAGGCTGCCATCGAGTCGCTTGGCGGCTCGATTCCGCCGAATCGCGCGGTCCTGCCGTTTCGTGAAAAGACCGATCCCGCTACGGAACAACAGCCTATAACGCAATACGTTGTTGTCGAACTCCCGGCTGTCATCACCGGCGATCAACTGAGCGGCGCCAACGCTGGTCAGTCGCAAGGTGGCGGAGTCAACGATTGGGAAATTAACTTTCGGTTGAAGCGAGCCGGTGCGGAGAAGTTCGGCGCGTGGACCACTGCGAATGTGAACAATTACATGGGAGTGGTTCTGAACGGGGAAGTCAGTTCCGTCGCGTACATCAAGTCGCCGATTTATGAGAGTGGCCAGATCACTGGTCGTTTTTCGCAGTCTCAGGCAGAGGATCTCGCGCTGACCCTGCGTTCCGGTGCGTTGCCCGCTGCGATTGAGTATCTCGAAGAGCGCACGGTTGGACCGAGTCTCGGCGCGGATTCAATCCGCTCCGGTGTGCGAGCGTCTTTGTTCGGTTTGGCTTTCGTCGTGGTGTTCATGCTCGTCTATTATCGCGGGTCCGGCGTCAACGCCGTGATCGCTTTGATACTGAACATGATCCTGATGCTCGCGGGCTTGATCGTTTTCGGCGCCACGCTGACGCTGCCTGGTATCGCCGGCATGATCCTGACGATTGGTATGGCCGTCGACTCGAACGTTCTAATCTTCGAACGTATTCGTGAGGAGATAAAGGCCGGGAAGACGATTCCATCGGCCGTCGAGCAGGGGTTTGCACGCGCATTCATTACGATTATCGACACTCACGTCACCACTATCATCTCATCGCTGTTCCTGTTCGTGTTCGGCACCGGACCGATTCGCGGTTTTGCGGTCACGCTGGTGATCGGATTGCTGGTCAATCTGTTCTCGGCCGTTTACGTATCGAGAACGATCTTCATCTGGCTGCTGAGCCGCAAGGAAAGAGTGGAGTCGCTGAGTATTTAGAGATTCATCATGTTTCAAATCCTTCACGACATTAATGTCGATTGGCTGGTTCGCCGGCGCCTGTTTATCGTGATCTCCGTCTTGCTGATGTTGGCGGGATTGGGTTCCGCCGTCTTTCGACAGCTCACCGGCCGTCAGGCTTTCAATCTCGGCGTCGATTTCAAAGGCGGTACGGTTGTCACCGCGAGGTTCAAGCAGAAACCGACTGATGAGGCAATTCGCTCAGCACTCTCAAGCAAAGGCATTCGCGACGCGGTTGTACAACCCGTAACTGACCGTCAGGACACCGTCCTTATTAAGGTCCCGCTCGAAGAGGGAAAGGACGGAAGAAGCCAGATCCGCGACTCTTTGAACACATTTGGGTCCGAAGCACAGGCCACTCTCGAGCTCGAAGCCGATCCGAATGCGGCTTACAAGATCGTCGGTACTGACGCCGTCGGAGCCATCGCCGGCGAGCAACTCCGCAACAAGGCGATCGCGGTTACTCTTGCCGCGCTTGTCGGTATCCTGGTCTACATCGCATTTCGTTTCGAATGGACCTACGGCGCCGCAGCCGTCATCGCAGTGTTTCACGACGTACTCGTTACGCTTGGCTTTTTCTCGATATTTCAGATCGAGATCAGTCTCAACGTGATTGCAGCGTTACTCACACTCGTCGGTTTCTCGGTAAACGACACAATCGTCGTGTTCGATCGAATTCGTGAAAACCGCAAGCTCCACCGCCGCGATTCGCTGTACAAGATCACCAACGACGCGATCAACGAGACGATGTCGCGCACGGTCATCACCAACGGACTGGTCTTTCTGTCGGTGCTGGCGCTGGTGCTTTTTGGCGGCGACGTGTTGAGAGGATTTTCGCTCGCGCTGTTCATCGGCGTGATATTCGGTACGTATTCATCGATAGCAATCGCCAGCCCGATCATGGTGTGGTGGGAGCAGCGAATCGAGGCCGCAAACAGGCAAGCGGCACTGAGTGTCAATCAACCGGTGAGAACCGGCGCGCGGCCGCCGGCGCGAGAAGTGGCGACTGCCAAGGGGTCTACTCGTGCGGGCAGCGCGTGAAAACAGGACACCGATAACGCGGGTGAGACGTTTGCGCTTGACTTTGAAACGGTATGAGGAATAGACTGCGACCGTTGCTGGCCAATTAAATAGTCTCAAGTGTCGACC
>CBFGMX010000209.1:0-8648 GCA_965649955.1 uncultured bacterium | reverse complement strand
AAGATCCAATTGGTCCTTAATATTAGTCGAAACCGCTTTTTTGCAGCAGTGCTTTTCGCCGGATTGAGTCGCAACGCGGTGAGGCGATGAGACCTCTAAAGAACTTACGATCCACCTTCAACACATTCGGTTCTTCTATCTGCATTTGAATCCTCTTCTTCGACCTCACATTCACTCGACGCGGCTGACCGGGCTTACACCCGCAGTCTCGCTCGATCCGGGGCTTCATGCGTCTGTTTCGCAGGCCGAGAATTTCTCGTCTTCAGCCAATGGTCCAGCGACAGTCGTGTAGGACCGCAAAGTGCTATTGCCAGCAAACCCGCGATATAGATGAGATTCAATTCATAACCAATCGGCCCAAACTCGGCGCCCGAGGCAGAGATGGATTTGAGCCTGATTGACGAAAAGCCGTATTGAAGATGAACTGTAATCAGTGCGGACGTCATCACAATCGTTAACGGCAAGCTGAGCGGAACTACGAAGGCCCCAGCCATTACGCTTAGTCCGCCAACAAATTCAAGGAGCGTTGTCATCCACGCGAAGACGTGTGGGAAAGGAATGCCAATGCCTTCAAGGACGATCGCGAATTTGTCCGGCCCACGAGTAAGCTTCGCGTAACCGTGGGCGGCAAATCCAAAGCCGATGATCAGGCGTAGTGGCAAGAGTGCCCACTGTTTGTCTAAATGTTTCATCGCAATCCTTCGGCATCCTCGACAGTAGCCCGATTCCTTAAATGTCAGACCGTAATTGTGTTTCTCTTGCCAGCCCGATGAATGACTTCCTGATACTTCATTTTCCATCGATAGACTGCATAGGAGCACAGAACTAAGAGCAGGCCCACAATCGCAAATATCCAATCGGCGGGGTGATCACCAACAGAGATATGAGAATAGAAAGCACCTACCAAATCAAAGACCAGCCCGGCGTAGGCCCATTCTTTCAGGTTCTGAAACATTGGAAGCAGAATAACGACCACTCCAAGGATCTTGGCCAGTCCGATGAACGGAAGTAGATACGGCGGAAAGCCCAGATGTTTGAATATATCGATCGCCCCCTGAATCTGCAGAACGTCAGGAATAGCTGACATAAGCATGAACGCTGCGGCCAGTCCGGTTAGGATCCAATAAATAGTGGTTGCTGTTCGCATTTCCTTCCATCTCCTTGATGCATAAAAAGAACTAAAGCCGGTGAAGATTTTCTCGCGCAAAGACGCAAAGACGCGAAGTGTACCGTCTCTACCTGCTTTCTTTGCGCCTTTGCGCGAGACCACTCTTCCCATAAGGTCCGCACACAAAATTTGAATCCTTTTTGTGCAAAGCCATGCCGAGCAGGCATGGTCCCTTGTCGCCTTACATCTTGTCGCCCGACATTTTTTCAGCCGGCTTGGGTTTTCGACTCGGTCGATGCTTTGCCTTCTTTCTGTGCTTCGACTTGTCGTCTTTCATTTTGGGCTGTTTCATCTTGTCGTCCTTCATGTCGTCCTTCATGTCGTCCTTCATCTTGCTACCGCTCATCATTCCGTCCTGCATGTTCTGACCGTCTTGAGCGAAGACTGGCAGTACAGCGAAACTTCCAGATAGTGCTGTAGCAATGATTAGGGCGAGCGATGTTCTCTTCAACATTCTTAATTCTCCTTCTCGTGATGTTATACGGCGATGGCCTCACCGCCTGATTGCTCTGAATCGCACTGCAATTCATCCAGCACCGTAGGAATACCCCACGAAGCACAAATTATTCCCACCAAGACTTGAGAAGCAGTGGTCCAGGAACCACTACAAGCACGTTTTTCTCGTTATCACGAAGCCCAGGAATAAATTCCGAAAACTCAGGTATTGCATATATAGCAACGAGGTTTCTGAGTTTGATGGTTCAAGGGGCTGAGACTCGCTGATGTTTCGGGAATCACCGATTACGGAATCTCGTTTGGAGGGGACTGGGAACTGGGAAAGGTTTGAGTGTGAAGCCATGCCTCATGTGGCAAGTCTCTTTCGAATCGCCCGCTGGCTAACTCGCAATCAGACGGACGCTGAGGATTTGTTACAAGACACGTTGATGGAGGCACTCCGGTCGTTTCATCGTTTTGCGCCAGGCACGAACTGTCGCGCCTGGTTGGTTTCGATCATGTATCACCATCAAAGTAAAAAGAGGCGCGCTGCGACTCATCTACATCTGGTCAGTCATGCGGAGGAAAACATAGCGGAAACGGTTGCGTTTGAACCGCCGACGCCACAGAACCTTACAGATGAGGAGGTGCTCGGTGCCTTGCGGCGAATACCACGAACGTTTCAGGAAGTAGTGGTTCTGGCAGATGTCGAAGGGTTGACTTACAAGGAGATTGCGGTGGCCATTCAAATTCCGATGGGCACTGTGATGTCTCGCATTTCGCGCGGTCGTAAACTCCTGCGTAGTGAGCTGGCCGCTTATGCTCGCGCGCATGGTTTTGGCGGCGCTGCATAGCGATAGTGGACATGATCTCGTTTCCGCTGCGTTTGATTGTGTTCAAGATCGAACCGCTGGTTTGTCAGCGAATGGTCCCAGGGCACTGAAGGTGAAAGCATGAGAATGAAAATGCGATGCCATCAATTTCGTGAAATAGCTGATTCTCGCCTCGGCGGTGATGGGAGCGTGGGAACAACGCATGCGGTCAATTTGCATCTGGCGAAATGCGCTGAGTGCCAAAAGGAGTTATCAGCCCGACGCGAACTTCGCACCAGACTTCGGCACGCGCTTATTAATGCGCCAGAGAATCGGATGCGGCCGGAATTTGCAAGCATCCTCCGCGCTCGCCTGCGTGATTACGCTGAAACTAACACGAATTCCGTAGCAGCGTTAGACAGCAGCTCGTCTCCCGCTAAGCATCGCGTCGCGGCGTTGGCGCTAGCGGCTTGTATAGTATTGGCTCTAGGAATCGGACCGGCCGTCTTGCGCGAGTGGCACACACTGCGGACCGCAGGACGTGATCGTTTGGCAGTATCTTCACATGCTCCTGACCCGCGCCAACTTCAAAATCTCTTCAACGCAAGCCTCGCAAGAAGTGCGGTGGGAGATCATAGAGACTGCGCCATTCATTTTCGCTTGTCAGAAAAACCTATTGATTTGGACGAGGCTGGACGAAAGTATGATCCGTCATACGTCAACCTTTCCCGCGCAGTGTTGTCAGGCGAACTGCCGGCCGGCGTTGAGTTTCGGGAGGCTCATTCATGCATCTTCGAGTCACGACGCTTCGCGCACATAGTACTCAGGTATCACGGTCGACTGGTTTCGCTTCTAATTACCGCCATAGAAGGGAATATGGGAGAGAGCCACCTGTCACTGCCCACTATAGATCGCGACACCGCGATCGCGTCTTCACAATTTGACGGATATCAGGTCTCCGGTTTACCGACCCGAGGGCACGCCATTTTTGTCGTGTCAGATTTGTCAGAAGGAGAAAACCTGGCGCTGGCTCGCGCGCTGGCACCGTCCGCCGTGACACACGTCACTCGCACTGAGATAAAAGCCTAGTAAGGCTGATGCTGAACGAAGTCTATCCGGAAGGTCACGCGTCGTTTTGTGCGACATAGTCTGTCCGTCGAAGCAGGCTGGCTAGGTCGACGGCTTCCTGGATCGTCATCAGATCGCTGTTGTCTCCGCTGGGGAACCGAACGCCGCTGGCGCGAAGTTCCCAGTCGTCATGTCCTTCGTAACTCCGCTGGTTGAGTATCTCCACAGCCTCATAACCACTAACCGTAGTGAACGAGAACAGAAGGACCTGAGTTCTATTTCGCTCATGCGTCGTTGTCTCTATCGCTGCTCGAATGGCTTGCCGATCTGGGACTTCCCCAGACAGAGACGGTGTTGAGTGTTGACGTACTCCTGGGAGGTCCTGCAGTTTGTAGAGTTCCATCCTGTATTCGGCGAGAAGTGCAAGATGCTGTTTGCACTGCTCGATGATGTTTTCACTGCTTGCGGTGTTCAGCGCCTGCTTTGATGCTTGCAGCTTTTCTTCCAATTGCGGAAACAACATGTATCACTTCCTCACCAGGGTGAGACTCATCGTATCTCACGCCATGCTTTGAGCCTCTTCAACTGCGACTGGTTTGAAGAGTATTAGACCTCTCTTCAATTCCTCAAGCGCAATGCTCGTATTCCTTCGCTTAAGTCGATCGGCTGCGATCCGCGGCTGTGCACCCAGCAGGAGTTGCTTGTTTCTGTGGGCCGCCAGGATGACCAATTGAAATCGGGACACGATACCCGGCCACTCTGCCCGTGTGGTGTCGTTAGGAATGTTACTGCTCACTTCTACTATGCCAGTCATATGTTTATATTCGCCTTTAACGGGCTGGGAATTGAACCCAGCGCTTTGCCTGGTTTACTTTTTGATTTTAGAGTCTTGCCTTCACCGTTTGCTCTTCGGAACGACAATGTAGTGCCATTCGTTCAATTTCGAAGTTGAAAAAAGAGCAGCACCGCCAACGATCCCAGAAACACACTCACGAATATCGCGTATGCATTCCTTTTGAACGCTTTCTCTCCGGCGATTGCTACTCGCTCGAGCGCACCCGACTCAAAGGCCTGCCCGCACCACGGACACATAGCCGCATTGCTAAAGCAAAGGTGATCACAACAAGGACTTCGTGTGAGATTCATATTTCATTTCCTCTCCGGTGATTAGAACGACTATTTTCATAGCGCCCAATCTCTTCCAGTCGTTAAGAACCTGTCGCGTGGTTTGGATCCCCCGTTCTGTTCCCTAACGACCTCTATCTCTTACAGAATGAGCCATTTAAGGTGGACCGTCTGTGCGGTACCTCACATACGAGTACTCTGCCCGGACAAGGGCACTCACGAAGGGGGTTGTCGCCCCGTGTGAGGCACAGGGCGTGTTTTGTGTCAGATACGGCTAAAGGGCCATTGCGGCCGCGTGTAAGAAACAGAATCGCAGCGACGAACGGCTTTTCTAGACGGTGCGTCGGCCAATGACCAAGTTGTATATCAATACGATCGCAGCAACGACTAACAAGAGATGAATCAGGCTGGTGCCGCCACCAATACCGAATACAAAACCCAATAGCCAAAGGACCAACAGGATCACAAATATTGTCCACAACATGATTCTTCACTCCTTCTAAGTTGCGCCATTAACGCGCAGAAAATGAACGACCTCGCTCTACGCTGTAGTTACTCTTCCGGATGAGCGAGAGCATCCCCCTTTGTGACGTGGACCACGCCGTCCTGATGTTCGGGCGGCGAGTACACAGTGAACAGTTTCTTATCTTCAGACTCTGTCTAAGGTCTTGGATAGGCAAAAGACATGCCCTCCAAAATCTCTTGACCTTCGGCTCGGAGGATAATCCATGACGCTGTTCGCGAATGTGGAAAGCCTCCTAACGAGGCTCAGTATCAGAAACGCGGTGTATCTCGAACCGTGCATGAGACTTCTTCGTGGATTTTTGCTGGTCTTACTGCGCGAATTTGCGCAACGATCCTCAACCAACAATTCATCTCCGAGATGGCAGGACAAAACAGACCAGTTTGATAACACTAAAAGGCTGTATGTGCGATAGCACACATAGTTGGCCCAAGGCTCGGAAGTTGCAGTGTTATATCCATAAAGTTTAGGTGTAATTGCGTCCACAGGAGGCCTGGTTTGTCTCGCGGAAAATGACAAGACAAGCGAGATTCAAATCATCCGTGCGTCGACACACTTAGACGCGCAACCTGTGCAAACAGCGCTTACCTCGAAACGTTCAACGAACTAAGCGACGATCCGATCGACTTCGGATTCGGCGTTACACAGTGGTACCAAACAACGCTCCTATGCCAGCCGTGATTGCCATCGCAAGAGCTCCCCAGAATGTGACACGGAATATTCCTTTTAGGATTGGGGCACCGCCGGCATAAGCGGCCAGCGCGCCCAGAAGTGCAAGAAAGAATAGGGACGTTCCTGCAACCAGTAGCCCGAGGCTGGTGGCAGGCGCCATGACAACGACGAGCAAAGGGAGTGCGGCCCCAACTGCAAACGTTATAGCAGAAGTTATCGCCGCCTGAACCGGGCGCGCGCTAATGGTTTCTGAGATGCCCAGTTCATCGCGGGCATGTGCTCCTAGTGCATCCTTAGCCATTAGTTGGTCGGCGACTTGATTAGCCAGACTCAATTCGAGCCCACGTTTGACGTAGATGGCTGCAAGTTCCTTTCTCTCGTAGTTCTCATTGCCGGCGAGTTCTATTCGTTCACGTTCGATGTCTGCTCGTTCAGTATCTGATTGAGAGCTAACCGAAACATATTCACCTGCGGCCATGGACATGGCACCTGCAACTAAGCCGGCGACACCTGCAACCAAAACCGCAGTATGAGTTGCATGTGATGCGGCCACACCAACAACCAGGCTAGCGGTCGAGACTATGCCATCGTTCGCGCCCAGAACAGCTGCGCGGAGCCAACCTATGTGCTGTGTACGGTGACGCTCAGGATGGAATAAGGGCATCTTATTTTTCCTTACAAACAGCCTGGCAATTAATCATTTGGATCGGTCACTTTTTACGAACCGCAGGATTGAGGTGCGTCCTTGAACAAACTGTCGAAGGCGATGAGGGATTCGCCTCGACGGTTTTTTTTAAACTCAACTACCCAGGACCGAACCCTTTGGGACGATCTGTCTCGCCTGGTGGCAGCTTTGATCATGGATCGAGTCTCTGGAATCTTACGTTCCGCGTTCTTGATGAGCTTGATTGCTCGCATTGTACCGTGTTCGCTCTATGTCTGACTCACCAGAATGAATATTAGTAGCCGGCGTAACCGTCGGCGTAGCCGTGCTCGTATGCCTCTCGGAAGTAGCGTTGGAACACTTCGCGGTCGCCGAGACGGGAACTATAGTCCTTCGTTGCTTTCTGGTAAGTACTATGGCGTCGGTAGCCATTAGCGTTGCGCGTCCTGCGATCTTCGCGGCCTTGTTTGACGCCCTCGCCGAAACCGGCGTTCAGAGCGGTTTGACGCAAATGGAACGAGCCGCCGAAGTCGCCGTAACCATCCTCGTTGCGACCGAGGCGACCCTGATTACGGTCATCGTTGCGATCCCAACGATCTCGGTTGCCCCGGGAATAACTCTCGGCGTTATATCCGTCTTCGAACGCTTCACGAAAGTAGCGGCGGTAGAGTTCGCGGTCGCCGAGACGCCGGCTGTAGTCTTTCGTGGCTTTCTGGTAGCTGCTCAGGTTGCGGTGTTCTGTGCGGCTGCCGTTCCCGCGATCTTTGCGGCCTTCCTTGACACCTTCTTCATAGCCGGCATTCAGAGCGGTTCGACGCAGCTCCGAAGAGCCGCCATAGTTACCGTAACGATCCCAGTCGCGACCACGGCGGTTTCGATCTCCGTTGTCGCTGCGGTTACGGTCTTGAGTGTAACGATCGTCTCGATTCTGCGCGTGAGCAGTCATGCTCCAGGCGATCGCTATTCCAAACAGCAATGAAAACACCAGGAAGGCGTTTCCGATTCTGTTTTGCAATTGATCTGTTTTCATAAATCACTCCCTGTTCAAGATGGTCCCGGCAACAGCAGCTTCAAGAACACCGGTTGGTGATCCCTATGAAACCGGCTTTTCTGTCGCTCCTGTGATTCTCTGTCGCAGCGGCCTTCCGGCATTAGAGCGCACTCAAGTGCAACCCATCTGACGCCGAGTCTGCGTGAATTGCTTGTCGCAGTAGATTCCGGGACGGATCATCATTAAAGGCTATTTGCGAGGACTTGTATGTGCAGTAGCCCACATATCAACCAAAATATATATGTGTGTGGTAGCGCACGGATGCATTTCCTCGCTTGTGTTAAGACTTTCGTCGTTAGAGACCAACGCATTTGGAAACTTATTAGCTCGCATCAAACACTGCAATGGAAGATGCATCAAACTCTGCAATGGAAGATTTCGAAATTGGCGATGTAGTTCAGCTTAGATCTGGTGGACCGAAAATGACGGTCCATGGTTTGGTTTCAGATGGCGATGTTGTTTGTCAGTGGTTTGAAGGCAACGCTGTGCACGAGGAGAGTTTTCCCAGGGAGGCGCTCCAGAAGGTTGAACCGGTTAAGGCTGGCGGTAGCAGGCGGGAAGATGGAGTATTCGTGGTCGACTGATTAGAGACGTTTACCTCACCAGTTAAGTGATAACGCTATTGTCAGTACGTGAATTGGTAATGTGAGCGGCGTGAAGCGCGGTGTTGAGATCGCCGCGCTTCGATCCGCCATCGGCGCTACCTACCTCGGACCACTCGCACGAATTGTCAGTTCTGTGCCGACCGGCAGCTCGAGGTTGTCTTTACCCTGAATAAAAACTGTACCGGCTCCGCCGGCGGCCCCAATAATTCCTCCGATCGCTGCGCCCTTCCCACCGCCGGCAATGGCGCCGATGACGGCGCCGACAGCCGTAGCAATGCCCGCGCGTTGGATCGTTTGCGTGGTCTGGTTGGTGCCTTGCGCACTTCCTTCGTTGTCAACCTTGATGGTGTCGCCATTCAGCAATCGCACATGCCCGAGAACGCCGGAGAATTTATACGTCTGACCGTTCCTTAGCCGAATCCTCTCGAAGTTGAGCGACATCTCTGACCGGCCAGTTAAACGTCCTCCCTGGTCCACACTGCCCACCGCGCCTTCGATAACTGCCCCTTCGAATTGACTGGGATC